>NZ_JBFPJI010000058.1:0-16682 GCF_040838205.1 Bacillus sp. S4 | reverse complement strand
ACGTACAGGTATCTTCTTTTCTCTATTTATATTGATTTCGTTTTCATTACCTATTCATCATTGTTTCTCCAAGCAAAAAATGAATTGAATTTTCATAGACAACTGTGGAGAAATCAAATTTTCATTTTGGAATCCTGCCCCATTGCCATTAGGCTAAAAAGAACGAGTTACCCCAAAACAATAAAAACAAGCAAAATGCACAAAATTTTTGTTATAGGGGTATTATAAGATCTTAACTTGATGGGCATGCATCAAGTTAAGATTTTGAGGCACTCTATATTTACCAGACAGGTCTAAACTTCAATGGTAAATTACCTTCATTTGCTTCATAAACTAATTTTGTTAAATCTTCCTTGAGCATTTGCATTCGTTCAGCACCTATGTTTTCAATCCAACGTTGCTCAATCTCAGTTAGTATCTTCTCTTTTGCTTGCACTACTAACCAACCTCGTTCAGTCAAAACAATAATTTTCCCTCTCTTATCAGTGGGATGAGTTTTACGCATTACATAACCACTTTTTTCAAGGAAATCCACCATTTTACTTACAGCTTGCTTTGTAATTCCTAAATATTCAGCTAGTTCTATACCTGTTGCTCCATTAGGAGTGATGTATTTAAACATAAAACCATGTATAGGTCTAATATCTCCGAATCCCAATTCACTCAATCTGTCATGTAGTTCATTAATCGATGTACTAAAGGATAATGACAAAAGTGATGTAAGATCTAATTCACTAAATACTTGATGATTCATACATAAAACCTCCTCGAATAAAGTCAATTTAGTTGACTTCATTCGGATTCCATTGTACTACAAACAACATAATCAATCAAGTTCACTATGTTGTTTTTGTTATAAAAGAAATATGGCCCACTTAAAGCAACGCATTATTTTTAAACTGGAAATAATAAGACTCTCAATAAGTTTGTTTCCTTTACTTCCATAACTTTTAGCCTTTTCTCCATTCTGCAATTCTAAACTTTTAACATAATAAGTACACATATATACAAACAAAAAAACTCCCATCAATCTAAAAAAAACGGATACTCATAGAAATGAACATACGTTTCAACTTAAATGAATATAACATTCATGAAATTAACCTACTATAGAAACTAAAAGAACGTTCTCTATGTCTTATATAATAAAATTTCTTTTATAAACAGTAATAGAACTCAAATATTCAAAAATTTAACAGCTGTATTACAAAAGGTAACCTTTAGTAAGTTGGATTGTTTTATGTAACCGCAATATCCTTAAGGTAATTGTACGTCAAGAAATATTTACTCACATAAAAGCTCATTAAAATTACATATTAATAAGAAATAACATGATGAAAATATCGATTTTTTCAAAAAAATTTCCTCATCACAAAAATATACAGGTTACTTTAAATATCCAATTAATTATAATTTCCTACTAAAATAAAGGAATTATTTTATTTATTTGATATAATTTATGTGATTACAATAAATGCACGGGGAATAAAAGATTACAAATCATCTATACGGAGGTATGAGAAATGGATGAACAACGAGACATAGGGCCTAAAATAGAAAAAAGCTTTGAATTAATAGGAAAAAGATGGACAGGATTAATTATTTATGTACTAATGAGTGGTCCTAAACGTTTTAGTGAAATTCATTCAATGATTCCAGATTTAAGTAAACGTATGCTTACAGAAAGAATGAAAGAGCTTGAGGATAACGATATGGTAGTGCGACACGTGATTGCGGAACGCCCTGTACGAATAGAGTATTTACTAACAAAAAAAGGAACAGAATTAGGAAGAATTCTTGGACCAATTAGTCAATGGGCCGAAAGTTGGATAAAAGAGTAATTAAAAAGGTCCTCTCAAATACATAAATCAAACACATATTAAGAAAAGATGAAGTGCAATTTCCTAAAAAATATAGTCAATCAATTCAATAAGTAGACAATTCATATTAAAAAAATTACACTGTTTCATACTAAAGTAATAACTGATCTCATCTTAGAAAGGCAGGAAGAAACAAATGGCAAATCTTCTTTATATTACAGCGCATCCACTTGACGATACTGAATCATACAGTTTGACAGTTGGAAAAGAATTTATTAAATCCTATAAAGAATTAAACCCCCATGATGAAGTTGTTCATCTTGATTTATACAAAGCAGATATTCCATATCTTGATGCTGATGTATTTAGTGGGTGGAAGAAACTTAGATCTGGCATTCCTTTACATGAATTAACACCTATTGAAATATCAAAAGTAGGACGTCTAGCTGAATTAGGCGGACAATTTGTATTAGCTGACAAGTATGTATTCGTCACTCCAATGTGGAATTTCTCTATTCCAGCCATTTTAAAAACATATCTTGACGCCGTGGCTGTATCAGGAAAAACATTTAAGTATACAAAAGAAGGAGCAGTAGGATTATTAACAGGTAAAAAAGCATTGCACATTCAAGCACGTGGCGATATTTATTCTGAAGGACCAGAAGCACATAGAGAGATGGGGCATCGGTATTTAGAGGTTATGATGGAATTCTTTGGAACCTCTTTCTTTGAAGGAATATTTGTCGAAGGACATAACAAATTTCCAGGACAGGCTGAAGAAATTAAGGAAAAAGCTATTATTAGAGCTAAAGAAGTTGCTAAATATTTTTAAATATTTCAATCTAAAAACTCTCCTAGGCTTTTCTTCACTTATCTTGTATCTAATTCATCCCACAATATTATCTCGCTCTATAGTATTTTGTACATCAACTTAATCCACTAAAATAATTTTCAGTCGTTTACTCAGATTATTTTAGGACTATAATTATAGCTCTTATAGTGGACACTAAAAAGATGGCTCCGGTAGAATGGTCTTACCCCTGTCAAGTAGACAGTAATAGATTAGGTGCCTTTTCATTAAGCAGCCTTAGTTCCAAATTCAATAGGACTAAGGTTGTTTAATCTTTTTTGGAATCTTTTGTTATTGTAATAGCTTATATATCTTTTAGTAGCCTTAAAGACTTCTGTCTTTTCATAAAAGGTATGTCTATAAAAGCATTCTGCCTTAAAATGACTAAAAAAGCTCTCTATACATGCATTATCGTAACAATTTCCCTTCCTAGACATACTCACAGTTATTTTGTGCTTTTTAAGTAATTGGTTATATTTTTTTGACGTATACTGATAACCTCGGTCGCTATGTAATACTGTTTCGTGGGCTTTTCTTTTTCTTAAGGCTTTATTGACTGTATCTGTAACTAATTTCAAATTGTTGTATTCGCTCATTCGGTAGGCCACAACTTCGTTATTGTAAAGGTCTAGTATCACTGAAAGATATATGCGCTTATTATTAAAGGTAAGATAGGTTATATCTGTAACCCATTTTTCATTTGGCCTTGTAGTTGAAAACTCTCTGTTTAACAGATTTTCCGACACGATGCATTGTTCTTTCAAACCAAAATGCCGCCACTTTTTCTTTCGAATCTTAGCTTGTACCCCCATTCTCCTCATTAAACGATATACTCTTTTGTGATTTACCTGTAAACCATAATACTTTTTGAGCCATATACAAATTCTTCGGTAACCATAGCTACCATTTATATCTGGATCTCGTTCGCATTCTCCTATTTTAGACATGATAAATTGGTCCTCTTTCATCTTTTCAGAGGGATTGTTGATTCTTTTTTCCCACTTATAATATCCACTTCTTGAAACACCTGCAATTTCACAAAGCAATACAATTGAAAAATTCTGTTTTAAGGTATAAATGACCTCATATTCTACTGATTTACTTTTTTTGATCTCATCCCCCTTTTCGTATCTAATAGCTTTTTTAAGTATGCATTTTCCGCTTCTAATCGTTGTATTCTAGCATCTTGACTTATTTCATTTGTTTGTTTAGATCTTCCCCGTTTTTCTTGTAGGCCCAGAATACCTTCATTTTTATATTTTTTAATCCATCTATCTACAACTGAATATGTAACTCCTAATTCCTTTCCGATTAGCTTGCTTCCAATTCCTCTATGTAAGTACAATTCAATAGCTTTCATTTTAAAATCAATTGAAAAAGTTCTTCTAATTTTCCCCATAAAAAATCCCCTCCATAATAAACAGTAAAGTAACTTTCTTTCAACTGTCTACTATAAGGGGATCATATCAGAATACCGAAACCATCTTTTTTAGTGCTTGATTTTTTAGAGTCTTTTTATTAAACTGTCCATTTTATAGAGTACAGTTCAATTCTTTACAATCTCAATTGATTGACAGTAACTATATTTACATCAACCAAGAAATCAAAAAGGGAAGGGTGACAAGAGACATAAGCGCACTAATAACAAAAGAAGAAGCTGTCTCACCTGCTAGACTGTCAAATTTCACTGAAATCATAGCAGCTACTGCAGATCCTGGGAATGCTACTAATAAAACTAACTTTGTTACGTCATCTGAAGATAATCCTATTGCAAGCGCAATTCCAAGCATGACAAGTGGTTGAACGATTACTTTAAGAAGTGAAATCCCAAATGCAGTTGGGCTAAATTGAACTTTACGAATTCCGATTGTGACCCCAACTGCAAATAACGCTGCACCCGATGTAATGCCACCAATTTGCTCTAAACTCTTCGCTAATAAATGTGGTGACTGGAACCCGAATAGCACAAGAATAACCCCAATTAAAGGAACACAGGCTAGCGGCTCTGAAAGACCATGTAAAATTGATTTAACAGTTACTTTCAAAAGACTTTCTTTCTCGTCAGTCTCTTCATTCTGACGTTGACCCACTGCACCAATAATAGTAGCTAATGGATCTAGCATGGCATTCACAACGATTCCTGTAATGGCAATTGGAAGCGCAGCCACACTTGCTCCAAACAAACTTCCTAAAACCGGAGTTCCCATAAATGCAAAAGTTGGTTGGGCTGAGTTTAAAGAAAACATTGATGCTTTTGTTAATGAAAACTTAAATACGTATTTAGCAATTAACAGGAAAACAATATAAAAACCTACAATACTAATAACTAAGGCAAGTAAAAATGGCCATTTTTCAATTAATGTTTGCTTAGGGGTTGTTGTAATCCCCACAAATAGATGGGCTGGTAATGCAAATTTAGTTACTAATGTATTTAATCCTTTTGATGTCGTCGCATCAAATTTTTTAAAATATCCAGCTAAATATCCTAATAGGATGGTAAAGAAAATAGGTGTTAAAATAATAAAGATTTGACTAATATCCATTTTAAAATCCTCCATACTTCACTTTGATCTAAGCGTATATATCCTAAATTACGATTTAATTTCAAAGTGAATAATTTCTATTAAATACCGATGCCTATCAAGGTGATAGGCATTCATTTAAACTTACATAGCTATCTCCGAATTTTCACTAGCTTTGATTTGCTTATAAGTTGGATGCCACATGGCATCTTTTACAGCTTGTTCAACATCTTCTGGAACATGTTGAGCCACGCCGTCTTGAATAGCTGCTTTTGCAACTTTAATTGCTACTGCTATAGAAACAGCACGCAAGTCCTTTGTACTTGGAAGTAATGAAGCACCAGTTTTACGACTATCAGTCATATCAGTCACAGCATTTGCAACAGCAGTAAACATACCACTTGTAATCACTTTAGCTTTTACGACAATCGAACCAAGTCCTAAACCAGGGAATACAAATGCATTGTTAGATTGACCAATCTCATATACTGTCCCTTTATAAGAAACGGGCTCAAATGGACTACCTGTTGCAATTAGTGCTTTTCCATCAGTCCAAGTAAGTAAATCTTGCGGAGTTGCCTCTGCTAATGGCGTTGGGTTTGACATTGGCATAATGACTGGGCGTTCCACATGTTTGGCCATTTCTTTTACGATTTCTTCTGAGAAGGCTCCTGCTACACCTGATGTTCCGATAAGAATAGTAGGTTTTACTTGTTTAATTACTTCCAGAAGAGTTATTTTACCGGATTCATCACGCGCCCAACCTTTTACTTCTTCCGATTTTTGTAAGTAAGGTTTTTGGAACTTTAGAATACCATGCATATCGTCTGTTAAAAGTCCTCGGTAATCAACAGCCCAAAATCTACTATATGCTTCTTCTGTCGAAAGACCATCAAACACCATCGCATTATGAATTTGATCAGCATTACCAATCCCTGCAGCTCCTGGTCCAAATACCACTACTCGATGCTCTCGTAATGGAACGTCAGTAACTTGAACAGCAGAAAGGATAGCTGCTAATGTAATAGCTCCAGTACCTTCAATGTCATCATTAAATGTTAAAATCTTATCTCCGTATTTCTCAATAATGTTGCGAGCATTGACATTACCGAAATCTTCCCAATGTAATAAAGCATTTGGGAACATTTCTAATGATTTTTCAACATATGCATCAATAAATTCGTCGTATTTTTCGCCTCGAACACGTTCATGCCGATTTCCAATATAAAGAGGATCTTGTAACAATTCTTCGTTGTTTGTCCCTACATCTAATACAACAGGTAACACACGACTGGGATCGATACCAGCAGCTGCCGTGTAAACAGCCAATTTACCAACAGAAATATTAATTCCATTTGCTCCCCAATCTCCAATACCCAGAATACTTTCAGAATCTGTAGCTACAATTAAATCAATGTCCTCTGCTTTAACTCCACTATTTACAAATGCTTTTTCAATTCCATCCATATCATTAATAGAAAGATAAACACCGTCTGGACGATGATATTCATGACTATACTCTTGAATGGCTTGTCCAACAGTCGGAGTGTAAATGATAGGTAACATTTCACTAAGATGATCTGTTAGTAATCGATAGAATAATACGGTATTGCGATTAGATAAATCGTTTAACCAAACATTTTTTCGTAAGTTATTAGGCTGTTCTTTAAATTGTCGATAAGCACGTTTAACTTGTTCTTCTAACGTTAAAACTGTTGGAGGTAATATCCCTTCTAAGCCAAGATCTTTACGTTCTTGTTTTGTAAATGCTAATCCTTTATTTAAGAAAGGTTGAGCAAGAAGATTTTTCCCTTTCAAATTTGTTTGAATAGATCTGTCATTGGAAAGATTAAATGTAGTCATGTGATTATTCCTTCTTTCTAGATGCTTTGTATTGTATTCTTTTTTTTATTTATAAGAGAACCATAATTGGGTAGTAATAAAAAATTCATATGGCTTCTTTAATATGAGTTATCCTTTTTCTAAATAGGTTCCTTTTTACATAAAATTGTTATGCTGTCATACAACTTTCTATATCAAGATTGGCATTGTATTTGGTACGTCGACATACTCAATCGTTTTTAACTGATTACTTTGTCTAACGACCAAAATAAACGAGAAACGATTTCTACAATAATATTCAAAGGAGTCAATACTGGATGAATAACTGGATGAATAACGAGATAGATAACAACTGAAAAGATCAGTGCTCCAATCGTTGTTTCCATCGTTTGACTATAAGGCCCTCCACCTAGCTTTACATTGAAGAGGACGATACTTCCCTAAAATAGTGCAGGAAGAATAGCTAAGAGAATATCCATTTGATTCAAACCTTCTTTCTTAAAACCTTAATGTATTTGTAAAGTGTCTTATTTGATTGCGTTACTCGAGGTTACTAATAGTAACTTGTGTCACTCAACGTCACTAATCGTAACCAACGTACTTTAAATAGTCAACAATTTTATTTTCCCTTATTTTCCCTTACCTTCCCTTACCTTTACTTCTAATTATTTTTTATCGGCTAGTAAATAAATAGTTTCCTCTATATAAACACAAATTAAAACCATATAAAATAAAGGTTTTGTTTTTTACTTACATCAAAAAATTAATAGAAATAATTTAGAGAATAAGAACCTATATAGATTTTTTTTAGAAAGGAAAATGTAAATACAATAAAAAATCTTTGGATAAATTAATTATACAGGTTACTATTTGTAACTTAGTTATTTTATTACCCCTCTATATATGGTTTATTATCTATCATAGTAAAAACAGAAAGGTGAGAATGAATAATGGCAAAAGTGATGTAAGATCCAATTCACTCAGTATTTGATGATTCATACATAAAATCTTCTTAAATAAAGTCAACTTAGTTGACCTCATTCGAATTCTATTGTACTATGAGTAATGTAGTCAACGGGATTGACTACATTCGGAGTATAAAAGGAATAGGATTCACCGAAACAAAAATTAATACATTATGGAGGTTTCTCATGGCTAATATCGTTAAAATTAGAGGAAGTGTATTTGCTCCTTATGCTTGGTTAAAGCCTATTAAGGAGTCTGCAACAGGAAGAATCTTAGAATATGCTGGTGATGCACGTGAATTTACACCATATGCCGTAAACACAATGCGATCAAGATTAGAGCAAGAAGTGATTATTGATTTTTATAAAAAAGAAATTTTCACATTTGCAGATGCTTGTATTACAACTGTAAAAATTACAAATCAAGATGATTCTATTGAGCATAAAAAAGGAAAAACAGGTACAGACAACATTGTATGTACGAATGTTGTGTGGGGCACTGATGAAGTTTCTTTTGAAATGAGAGCAAGTGCCAGCAACCCTTTAGATACAGCAGCACCTGCGGCTGACTATTTATTATCTATACGTGTTAACAGAAATGGAACTTTGCATATTGAAGGTTCTCATGATGGGTTCCCTTGCTATGAATTTTATAAGCAAACGGATTTTGGTCGATTTGAATTAATCTATACACATGATTACAGAAAAACCGGTGATACTCCAGCGGCGCTAGCTGGAGAAATGGAATACAGTTTTAAAAAGACAATTTAAATATAAATATGAATCAGAAGCGTATTACTATTTAGACAAGAAAGAGCGAATATGAAAGGAAAAGCAATTGATTATGAGAAAGAAATTGCAACCTGTTTTGCTCAATGATTAAAGGTTATGTATTATCCAAAATAAAATTACAGAGGTGTTTCTCATGACTAATATCGTTAAAATTAGAGCAAGTGTATTCATTCCAACGTCTTGGACTGCAATAGGTTGGAATGGACCTAAGGAAGATAAACAAACGGGAAACTTAATCGAATTCGAAGGTGACGCACGTGAATTTACCCCTTATGCTGTAAACGCTATGCGTTCTAGAGTTGAACAAGAAGTAGTTGTAGATTTTCACAAAAAAGAAATTTTCTCATATGGGAATACGGGTATAACAACAGAAAGAGTCACAACTCCAGATGGTTCTGTTAATAAGAAATCAGGAAAAGCTAGTACAGAACGTATTGTATGCACTGATATTGAATGGGCTTCTGATGACGTCAAGTTTCAAATGAGTGCAAGTGCTAGCAATCCATTAAATATAAATGCACCTGCTGTTGACTATCTTTTAACTGTGCATGTCAAAAAAGATGGTACTGTTGAGATTCAAGGTGCACATGACGGATTCCCTTGCTATGAATTTTATAAACAAACAGATTTTGGTCCGTTTGAACAAATTCATACACATGATTTCAGAGAAACTGGTGATACAGCTGAAGCTCTAGGTGGAGACATGGAGTATAGTTTTAAAAAGATATTGTAAAGACAATATCTTTTCCCTTTTAGTGAAGATGCAAAGTTTCTTAAAAGATAAACAAGAGCCTGAATATATGAGGAAATATTATGTGGATATTAGTAATTTCTGTAAATTATGATACGCCGAAAAGGCGAAGTCTATTTGAAGACTTCGCCTTTGTTTATACAGGGCATGAACGGTTTCGATTCCTTTTATCGTACGTGAAACATAACGTAGATTTTTATAAAAAAGAAATTTTCTCATATGCAAATACGGGTATAACAACAGAAAAAGTCACAACACTAGATGGTTCAGTTAATAAAAGAACAGGAAAAGTTGTTTTATTCCCATAAAAAACTAAATTTCACTTATCCTACGGGAGCAAATATACAAATTATTTTAGGGTTATTTTAGCCCATACACAAGAAGCGATGGATCAAGTATTAGAGAATATGGCAATGGAACAACTCGTTACATTATTAGTAAATAAAATAAATGCTTCGTATAGAGTGTATATTTTTTTACGCCACTTATAACTTATAACTTATATAGTTACAAGTGGTGCGATAAAAAGAAAAGTGAGGAAACGTATATATGACTGTAAAAATTAAAGTTTATTCTGATTTTGTATGCGCATTTTGTTTTTTAGCAACAGGTCCTTTGGATGAGGTTGTAAAGGAAAAAGATGTAGAAGTAGAATGGATGCCATTTGAATTGCGTCCTAGTCCATCTCCGAAAATTGATCCACGGACACAACCTCGTGTAATGGAAGCTTGGAATTCATTTATTTATCCTACTGCTAAAAAATTGGGATTAGAAATAAAGTTACCACATTTTCGTTCGTATACGCACCTTGCGTTTGAAGGTTATCAATTTGCAAAAGAACATGGAAAAGGAAATGAGTTTCACCATAGAGTGTTTATTGCACATTTCCAAGAGGAACAAAATATTGAAGACATCGAAGTGTTAACAAAATTGGCGGAGGAAGTGGGACTTTATCAGGATGCATTTAAAAAAGCATTAGTATCACGAAAGTACCGAGAAATGCATCAAAAAGCTATAAAACATGCCCATCAAGAAGTACAAATTATGGCCGTTCCAACGTTCATGATTGGTGATGAGGTCATTCAAGGATTTACTAGCAAAGAAAAATTAGCAAAGGCGATTGATCAAGAACTAGAAAAGGGTAATGAGAATGCATTAGATGGACTGCAATGTACTATAGATGGAGATTGTTGATGATAGATTGGATTAGTGGAAAAATATAGATTAACAAAATTAAAGTCAATTAAGTTGACTTTATCAGAATTCTATTGTAATATGCATAATGTGGTCAATTAAGTTGACTACATTACTTTTGTTATAAAAGAAATGGGATCCCCCCTTTTTATTGATTAAATAATAACAACGTAAGAGTGAATAACAGGAGGAAAAAAACATGACAACAGTTTTATTTGTAAAAGCAAACAATCGTCCAGCAGATCAAGCAGTTAGTGTGAAATTATATTATGCTTTTTTAGCAAGTTATAAAGAATCACATCCAAATGATACAGTGGTAGAGCTTGATTTATACAATGAGGAATTGCCATATGTAGGAGTAGATATGATTAACGGTACATTTAAGTCTGGTAGAGGATTTGATTTAACAGCAGAAGAAGCAAAGGCAGTAGCTGTTGCTGATAAATATTTAGATCAATTCCTTGCAGCTGATAAAGTTGTATTTGGTTTCCCGTTATGGAATTTAACAATCCCAGCCGTACTACACACATATATTGATTACTTAAACCGCGCGGGTAAAACATTTAAGTATACGCCAGAAGGTCCAGTAGGTCTTATTGGAAATAAGAAAATTGCATTATTAAACGCAAGTGGCGGTGTATATTCTAAAGGACCAAAAGCTGAAATGGAAATGGCTGTTAAATATATAGCAAGTATGATGAGCTTCTTCGGTGCAAAAGATATAGAAAAGATAGTAATTGAAGGTCACAACCAATTCCCAGATAAAGCAGAAGAAATTATTGCTGCAGGGCTTGAAAAAGCGATTAAAGTAGCAAGTACGTTCTAATTAACAAAACACTTGTCACTCTATATGGCAGTACCAACACTTTTATAGCGGTGGTACTGCTTTTTTTATTTACTTATCCCTTTATTTTTGAGTGGCAAGAATACAATTGATGCGAGCTTTCTACGCTCAAATTATTCAAATGAAAGAAGGATTACATTATAATGGAACGATTATGGACAAAGAACTATATAATGTTGACAATTACAGCATTATTACTATTTAGTGGTTTTTATTTACTCATGCCAACACTACCTATTTTTATTAAACAATTAGGTGGAAGTGAATCTCAAGTTGGATTTATTATAGGAGTGTTTACAATATCGGCAGTCATTTTACGTCCTATTGTTGGAGGATTAATGGATCGATATGGTCGACGAGTATTTATAATAAGCGGACTATTATTTTTTGCAATTACAATGTATTTTTACGATTGGGTAACAGGAGTTATATTTTTAGTGGTATTACGTATCCTCCATGGAATCAGCTGGGCAATTGCTACAACTTCGATTGGTACAGCTGTGACTGATGTGATTCCACAATCTCGTCGTGGAGAAGGAATGGGATGGTATGGACTTGCCATGACTTTAGGTATGGCTTTAGGACCAATATTAGGTCTTTGGATAGTAAAATCATTATCATTTCATTATTTATTCCTTCTATGTACAGCCTTAGCAATTATGGCATTCATACTTGCATTTGGTACAAAAATCCCAGCAGTTCAGCATACATCAAAAAAGCCAATATCATTTTTTGAAAAAACTGTATTACCAGTCGCTATTGTTACATTTTTCCTATCCTTTACTTTTGGTGGCATTACAACATTTTTACCACTATTTGCGGCAAACATTCAAGTTAATGCTGGTACTTTTTTCTTAGTGTATGCTGTCACGCTTACAGTAATTAGACCACTTGCAGGGAAGATATCAGATAAACATGGAGAAGGGATCATCATTGTTCCTGCACTTTTTATACTGATAGTCGCACTATTAGTCTTAGCAATGACAAAAGGGATTGTTGGACTAGTTATTACAGCTATTTTATATGGAATTGGATTCGGATCAGCACAACCCGCTCTTCAAATAGTAACTTTACGATTAGCTTCACCAGAGAAAAGAGGTGTAGCGAACGCTACATTCTTTACTGCTTTTGATTTAGGAATTGGTTTAGGCGCTATTCTTTTAGGGTTCGTTTCACAGCTCATGGGATATCAAATGATATTTATTGTTTGTGCTGTATCTGGGTTTATTAGTCTGTTAATTTTTATTTTGCTTGTAAAAAAGATGCTAAAATAACTTTTTAATTTACAAAAAAAAGAGCTATTCTTTTTGTAGAAATATACAGAAAGAATAGCCTATCTTTTCATTTGAGAGAAATTTTATTTTGTTCCCCTAAACGAAAAAAATGAGATGAACTTCCCCAAACGATAAATTTTTATTTCTCCTTCAAAAATTCACAGTGTATTCATTGATATATTTCTAACCCTAAGATATCTTAAATCTTAATATTTTAATGTTAGGATTCATTTCTTAAAGAACTTTTTAAGGCATTTAAACACATCCTCCTTATTTTTCAATATATAATACCTAAACTTCTCCTCTTCAATGTTTTTATAAACAGAAAAAAGGGTAGATGATGGACGTTTATACTGATTCACTTCCCCATACCCAAACATATTACACTTCTTCATCAACTCTTCAACAAGCTTTACACATCTAGCATTATCCGAAGTTAAATTATCACCGTCTGAAAAATGGAATGGATAAATATTATAACGGTCTGGTGAATATTTATTATCGATTAACTCAAGTGCTTTTTTGTATACGGAAGAACAGATCGTTCCACCACTTTCTCCTTTTGAGAAAAATTCTTCTTCTGTAACGACCTTCGCTTCCGTATGATGGGCAATAAACTCAATGTCTACGGTTTCATACTTTGTGCGTAAAAATCTTGTCATCCAGAAAAAGAAGCTACGTGCCATATACTTCTCCCATATCCCCATCGATCCACTCGTATCCATCATCGCTAATACAACAGCTTTTGAATCTGGCTTTAACACTTCATTCCAAGTACGGAACTTTAAATCTTCTTGGTGAATTGGATGGAAAGATGCTTTACCACGCATTGCATTTCGTTTATATGCAGATATCATCGTTCGCTTCTTATCGATATTTCCCCATAATCCTGTTTTTCTAATATCATTAAATTCAATGTGTTCAATCCGGTTTTCATCCAGTTCTTTTCTCTTTAAATTAGGCAACTCTAACTCTTTGAAAAACGCTTGCTCCAATTCTAAAATTGAGACTTCTGCTTCATAATAATCTTCTCCAGCTGCATCTCCTGCCCCTTGCCCTTTTCCTGGTCCTTTCTGCTTTTGACCACCTGATCCATCTCTCGCAACGACATCGCCAACTTTGCTGTCACCGTTCCCTTGCCCAACATGTTTATTTTTATCATAATTGTATCTAATCTTATATTCATCTAAAGAACGAATCGGTATTTTCACAACATCCCTACCATTAGACATAACAATATTTTCTTCCGTTACAAGATCTGGTAAATTATTTTTAATTGCCTCTTGTACTTTTTCTTGATGGCGTTGTTGGTCGTCATATCCTTTGCGATGGAGGGACCAGTTTTCCTGTGAAATTGTATAGTTTGGTTGATTTTCTTCGCCCATGCCTTTCCCCCCTTACTGTATTTGTTTTCTCTTATGAACAGCAATCTATAATTTTGTTTTCTAGTGTGCGTAACTATAATATTTGAAAAATAACTGTTCATCGAAAATCATCCCATAAACATATATAGCGTTTTTCATACAATACTCCGAGCATCTTAAACAAAATTTTGCCACTCACATAATAGAAAGAAACATTCAGCCGTTGATAAGAAAGAAACACAATGCATTGTTGCACACATTTTCGTTTTGCAACATATTGTATTGTGTTGGCTTTTTTGTATGAATGGTTGGTTACTCTATCATATGCATATTGTAAAAATAATTGACAATAAATTCATAAAATCGCATCTTAATTTATTATATTCGGACAAGCTATGACATTTTTTACAAATATCAATAGATAACAAAACGCCGTCCCAAGAATAAGAGACAGCGTTTTGTTATCAAACTATCGATTTAACAAACTACCTACATATCGTAACAATTCATTCGCGGATGAAGAATTATAACCATGCTCATCAATTAAGCGTGCAACAACATCATTGATTTTCTTAAGCTGATTTTCGTCTGGTGTTTTCGTTGATGTTGTAATTTTCACTATATCTTTTAAATCAGCAAATAGTTTTTTCTGAATCGCTTCACGAAGACGTTCGTGTGAATTATAATCAAAGCGCTTCCCTTTACGTGCATAAGCAGAAATGCGAATTAAAATTTCTTCACGGAATGCCTTTTTAGCATTTTCTGAAATTCCAATTTGCTCTTCAATCGAACGCATAAGTTTTTCATCTGGGCTCATTTCTTCACCTGTTAAAGGATCACGTAATTTTGATTTATTGCAGTACGCTTCGACGTTATCTAAGTAATTATCCATAAGTGTCTTAGCTGATTCTTCGTATGAATAAACAAACGCTTTTTGTACTTCTTTCTTAGCAATTTCATCGTATTCTTTTCTCGCTAATGAGATGAAATTCATATAGCGCTCTCGGTCTTCACTACTAATTGACGGGTGCTGATCCAATCCGTCTTTTAACGATCTCAGTACATCTAGTGCATTAATAGATGGTACCTCTTTTCGAATAATTGTAGAAGAAATTCGGTTAATGACATAACGAGGATCAATCCCCTTCATACCTTCATCTTGATATTCGCGTTGCAATTCTTCTACATCAATCGCATTATACCCTTCTACCGTTTCTCCATCATATAAACGCATCTTTTTAATTGAATCAATATCCGGACGCTTCGGATCTTTTAAACGAGTTAAAATAGTGAACATTGCTGCAACGCGAAGTGTATGCGGTGCAATATGAACATTGGACACATCACTTTCACGAATCATTTTTTCATAAATATGTTCTTCTTCACTAACCCGTAAATTATATGGAACCGGCATTACAATAATTCGTGAATGCAATGCTTCATTTTTCTTATTTGCTATGAAGGAACGATACTCTGTTTCATTTGTATGCGCTACAATTAATTCATCTGCTGAAATAAGCGCAAATCTGCCTGCCTTGAAATTTCCTTCTTGTGTAAGCGATAATAAATGCCATAAAAATTTCTCATCACATTTTAGCATCTCTTGGAATTCCATCATTCCACGGTTCGCCTTATTTAATTCTCCATCAAATCGATATGCACGAGGATCTGATTCCGAACCGTATTCTGCAATTGTAGAAAAGTCTAGACTACCTGTTAAATCGGCAATATCTTGTGATTTTGGATCAGAAGGACTAAATGTACCAATTCCTGTACGGCGATCTTCAGAGAAGAAAATACGCTCTACAACTACATCCTCAATTCTTGACCCGTATTCTTGCTCTAGACGCATAACATTTAATGGTGATAAATTCCCTTCAATTCTTACTCCATACTCATCAAAGAAATCATTCCGTAAATGCTGCGGAATTAAATGAAGTGGATCTTCATGCATTGGGCAGCCTTTTAATGCAAAAATCGCTCCACGATCTGTTCGTGAATATGTTTCTAATCCTCGTTTCAACATCGTAACTAATGTTGATTTCCCCCCACTAACAGGCCCCATTAATAACAAAATACGTTTTCTAACATCTAATCGTTTTGCAGATGGATGAAAATATTCTTCCACAAGGCGTTCTAAAGCATCCTCTAATCCAAATAGCTGATTACTAAAGAAGTTATATTTTCTTCTACCATCAACTTCTTCAATTCCAGCATCTTTTATCATATTGTAAATGCGAGAGTGTGCTGTTTGAGCCACCCATGGTCTTTCTTTCACAAGCTCCAAATACTCCGCAAACGTACCTTCCCATTGTAAACGTTCTTCTGCTTCCCGATATTGTTCAATTTTCTTTAGAATATCCATTATAGCTCCTCCCCCATCTCCTTGTTCAATCGGATTATTATAAAAGGTATGCTAGGATGTCCTTAAACATTCTTTAAATCAAAACGAAATATATAATAG
>NZ_JBFPJI010000057.1:0-16791 GCF_040838205.1 Bacillus sp. S4 | reverse complement strand
ATGTCATATTATATTGGCTGTATTTTGGAAATAACATGTAAGGACATCTTAGTTTTGTTATAATAAACACATAGGTTGTAAAAATGAATATTCTTACTGAAAAGGGAGATTTTTAATTTTCCAAGTAGTGAATTTGAAATATGAGGTATATCATAGGAGGAATTTGGATGTCTGTATTTAAACGATTAAGAGATTTAACAATGTCGAATGTGTATTCATTAATTGAAAAAGCTGAAGATCCAGTTAAGATGACGGATCAATATTTACGCGATATGCAAGCGGATGTACAAGAAGCTGAGAAAAGTGTAGCAGCTCAAATCGCACTTGAGAAGAAATTCAAAATATTATTTGAAGAGCAAGAAGCACTTGTGAAAAAACGTGAAGAGCAAGCACATATGGCTGTTCAAGCTAGCAACTTAGATCTTGCGCGCCGTGCTCTAGAAGAAAAACAAAATGCAGAGCAAAAGATGAATGAGTATAAAGCAAGCTATGAACAAAACAAAGCTGCTGCTGATAATCTTCGCCTTAAGCTAGAAGAAATGCGTAAGCAATTAACAGAGCTGAAAAATAAACGTGAAACACTTGTAGCGCGTGTAAATGCAGCGAAAGCACAAAAGAATATTAATCAGGCGATGTCTGGATTCGATTCAAATTCAGCAAAAGCTGGTTTAAGCCGTATGGAAGAGAAAGCACTTCAATTAGAGGCTGAAGCAGAAGCAAGCGGTGAAATTTACAAGAAAGAAAAGTCGTTAGATGATGAATTTGCAAGCTTAAACAAAAATTCTGTTGTTGACGATGAATTAGCTCGTATTATGAAGCAGTACGAGAAATAATATAGAATAGACAAAGAAACCGACATGTCTGAAGAGGATTCATGTCGGTTTTCTATTACTATTTTAGAGGAGGTTTTGTAATGACGTGGATGAATGTTTTAGCTATGCTTGTATGGACTGGAGCGAGTGCGGTACTTTTATTTGCAATTATGTGGGTTGATTCGATTTTTACAAAATACAATGATTTAAAAGAAATAAAAAATGGAAACACAGCAGTGACAACACGTTTCGTTATGAAATTATTCGCTCAAGGATACATTTTGTCACAATCGATTACGAAAGCAAATGATTTATGGCAGGCGCTTCTTGCCTCAGCAGTTTCTTTCGTTATTTTATTAGTTGTAGAAATGTTCATTGAGTTTGTGTTAAAGAAAATGTCTGGTTTAGATTTAGAAGAAGGAACGAAAGAAGGCAGCGTAGCACATGCGATGTTAGCTGGTTCATTACATATCGTTGGTGCACTTATTTTAGGTGCTTGTTTATAAAGAGAAAAGGAGGGGTAGATTGTGAGCTTATTTAAACGTATTAAAAATATAATGAAGAGCCCAGAGCCGCCGAAACCAGAAAAGAGTCTCTTAACGTTAGCTCCTGGAGATATGATTGAAGTGTCGTTAGTCATGTACGAATTAACTGGGAAAACGAGCATGCATTCTCGCAAGGAAATTGTTTTAACTTTACAGGACGGGAAAGATATTCGTTATTTAAAAATTGAAGACCGTGAAAATACGTATTACAAATTGTATACACCGATTGATGGTCGTTTAGATTCAATTGATGAAATTCCGACGACGATTGAAATGGATGATATAGAGTATCATATGGAAGAACAATATAATGGACGTGTTGTTGTTATGGGGAAAACGCCATTCGCTGCTTCAGAAGAACAGTATGTATGGGAATTCCAGTCTGACAACCGCAAATTATTACGTGTTGAATGGCAAAATGGTCGCACAATGATGTATGAGGGAGAAGCAATTATTCCTGCTGATGTACAAATCATAAGAGCAACATAAGGGGGGCGTAATCATGTCAAACCGATTGTTTACCATGATTAAATCGTTCGTGATCCCTATACTTGCTATCGTTACATTACTTGTTATTGCCGGCTATGCTTTATCGGGCTGTCAAAGTGGTCAGGCGAAGTCAATTCAGGATCGTTATCCGCTAGAGTCTGTCGCAAAGGATGGTAAACAAGAATCTTACGTGTATAGGGCTGCCAATCGGTCAGTTCCTGAAGTCGCAAAGGAACTTATAGCCGAAAGGAAACCGAAGCAAGCATCTAAAGAAGACGAAAATCAAATGTTCCTCGTTTATTCTGATAAAATGTATAATTTGCAAAAGGATAAAGAGAAACCATCCGATACGTTAATTGAAATAAGTAATGAAGAATTTGTCCGTCAAAATTACCAACCATCCTTCTTACAAGGATATATTATGGGGAGTATATTAAACGATATATTCGGTTCACGAAAATCATCATACGGTGATTATCGCGGATATAACGACAGACAAAATCATAAACCGGTTATCCCGGAAAGACCACCTACGAAAGAAGAAAAGAAAACCCCACCTCCAATTACGAAGGAAGGGAAAGGATCTATTATTAAGCGAGGCGATAATGTAGATCCGAAATCATCTGTAGGTGATAAAGGGAGTATTACGGAAAAAGGAAGTAAAACGACGCCTCCGCCTTCTACCGGAAGCAAAGGAACAATCACGAAAAATCCAGGTGGCTCGAGCGGATCTGATGTGAAGCCGAAATCATCTATTAAAACGCCACCAAAGAATACGTCTCCCCCGAAAACAAGGGTTGGCGGTTCAGGGAAAATTTCGAAGAGAAGATAGTAGAGAGACCGAGAAGTGGAATTTGCTTTTCGGTCTTTTTTTATTATGGAAATTAATTTCTTGTAGCTGGTACAATTAAGGGATAAGGAGGGGGTAGTATGACTATGTATAAATGATTTAGTTTGATTATGTTCCTCGTATTATTCCTCGGTTTGTTTATTAGTACAACGATGAAATTTCACTTTGTAGTAGGTATTGTATGGATACTATGTACATGTACTCTATTTCTATATATTCCGCTGCGCTTTCAAGATGAAGTGACTGCCTTTCAAAAATACGTAGCATGGATTAAAAGCGGAGGAAGATGGGGGGAGTAAAATTATATCAGCGATTTTTGAAATATATCGACTTACCGACAAAAACTGACAACGGTAGTAACTTAATAATAAGAAGAGGCTGTGCCCAAATGTTGGCACAGCCTCGTTTTTCATAACGATTAATGAATATCATGCTTCTTGAAATTACCGCCTTTTACTTCTGCTACGTCATACACTGTAATAAAGGCATTTGGATCAATTTCATGAATAAGTTCTTTCATTTTACTTTCTTCTAAACGGTTAATTACACAAGAGATTTCTTTAAATTTCTCTCTTGAATACCCACCATAAACTTCATTGTATGTTGCACTTCGACCTAAACGATCACGAATTGTTTCTACTATTAATTCAGGTTCTTTTGTAATGATTTTAAACGTTTTAGAACCACTTAAACCAACTTCAACAATATGAATTACTTTAGAAGCGATAAAGTAAGCAATCGCCGAAAGGATAGCTCCTTGAAGACCAAATACTGTTGAGACAAAAATAAAGACAAACATATTTAAGAATAAGATAAGATCACTTGTTCCAAATGGTAACTTTCTAGAAAGTAATACGGCTAGCATATCGATTCCATCTAATGCCCCGCCATTACGTAATGCTAGTCCCATACCAAAACCGATAATAATACCACCAACAACAGTAATTAAAAGTGTATCGCCCTCAATAATTGTTGGTACTCCGTGCATGAGAACGGTACCTACTGCTAGTGAAGCAATCCCGATAATAGAATAAAGTGCAAAGCTTTTACCGATTTGTTTATATCCTAACCAAACGAAAGGGATGTTAACGACTGCGATTAGAAGACCTAATGGTAATCCGAATAATCTTGAACTAACGATACTTAAACCAGTTACACCACCGTCGGATACGTTATTTGGAATTAATACAGCTTCTAATCCGTACGCTGTGATAAATGCCCCAATAATAATCATCAAAGCTTTAAAAGCGATTTTTAGCTTATTGGGTTTGTTTTTCATAATTCTCTCCATATAATTTCCTCGTTTCAAACTAGTTTCGTATTTGTTACATAATTCACATCTAAAGTTCATTCTAACATTTTATTTGAAAAAATTCTCCTTTAATGGATGTATGCAGGGAATATTATCACCATATTACCATTAAAATATTTTTGGAATTCGTATAAAAAATCCCATCCGTTCAAAGGATGGGAGGTTGTTAAGAAAATATAAAACTAACTACTGTTAGGAATAAAGAGAATCCTAAAATAGTTCCGCACACTTTCATATGTCGTTTACGTCCCATAACGACGATTGCAACATATTCGCGAATCATTGCGTTAGGCCAGTAATAAAATGCTGTTTTTGATCCGATTCCTTGGCTATTCAGACTGGCTTGTTTTGCATATATACCAGCTCGGAAAAGATGGAAATTATTCGTTGTAAAGATACTTTTATACTTACCTTCAGGTTTTAAAGAATCCATAATTTCTTTAGAGAACGACATATTTTGATATGTGTTTACAGAGCGATTTTCTTGCACTGTATGTTCAAGAGGAATTCCTTTTTCAACCGCATAATTTTGCATCGCTTCTGCTTCAGGAAGCCCTTCATCTGGACCTTGTCCACCAGAGAAAATAATTGTTGGTGGTGTATTCACAGCTGCTTGTTTCCAATAGAAGTCGATAGCTTTATTAATACGACTTGCAAGTAAAGGTGGCACTTTGTCATTAATTAAGCCGCTACCAAGAACGATGATGAAATCTTGATTACGTCTCGGTCTATTGAATTGGTATAGAAAATAAGCGCTTAAGAAGTTAGATAAATGTATAAAGAAATACATAGTTATAAGAGAAATACCAGCAAAAATAAATTGAAAGTGTGTTGAGACTAAACTTGCTGGATTTATGATAGGGAGTAGCATAAAGAATAAAATCCCTAAAGCTGCAATTAAAGTTAAAGAGTTTGTAAAGCGTCTTCCTTCACGCTTCATCAAGATTCTCGCATTAAGAAATAGCCCAAACATTAAAGCGACTATAGCAAAAGGTATCATTACAATTAGCGCTATCATGGGAATAATAACGATAAAATGTAAAGCGTTATTACCAGATGCAAACGAGATGACTGCACAAAATAATAGAAAAGAACAGAAAAAGGCATTAAATAAAAAGCCATTTATTATTTTTCGCGGATCTTTTAAGTAAGAGATAAGAAAAATAATAAACAATATAAGAGGAATAATTCCAAAATACATAAATATAGTACACCTCAATTTTTATGATGTTTTTATTGCACCCCTAATACTACATGATTTTGAAGTTATTAATAATTAAAATAACGATTTAGAATTTTCTCAATAAACGATATAGATAAATATGATAAAATGTATTCAAAGCGATATATTAAAAGTAAAATGGTTTAGAGGGCACTCTGTAGAGTGTCTTTTTCTTTGAAATATGTAATTTTGCATATTTTGTTCCTTTTTAATGAAAGAGGATTAAAATATAACTTGTGGATACATGCTATAAAGCAGAATTGTATACAAACATTAGCCTCTACTCTTTTTGTATCTAACAATCTTGTAACGATTAATGATTCTGTTTTCTAGTGTGTGTTTACGAAAAGTGGGATGGGCTGTATATAAACAGGGGAAAGGGCGTCTTTTTAAAAGGCGCCTTTTTGTTGTTTAGTGTAGATAGTTATCACTGTTGATATAGTGGAAAATATCTATACTAAACATTAGCAATCTTCCGTATAAAGATTATCAATTTACTATATATTCCAGCGGTGTTAAGCTACATATGAAAGGCTTTCTTTTTCAAAATATTACCCCTAATAAAATTTTGAAGAAGTCAACTGTCTCCAAACTAGCTATTCATGGTATGAGAAAAAGCACTCTTCTGAGTGCTTTTTCTCATATAAATAAGCTATTTTTATAGGCATTTTTCATACACTGAAAGTAACGAAATGAAAGTAGGTGACAAAATGCCAGCTATTGTTGAAGGTGTTATTATTGAAAACTGTAACGGAACAATTAACTTAGGTGATAAATATAACGTACATCCAATTGAAAAAACGAAAGCTTATAATGGATCGGGATCTTCAAATACCGGATTAAATGTGAGGACATTCAGTGGTATTAGTACGGCAGATGTAACGGATAACGATGTGTATGACCAAGTAATTCAATCTACGTTATAATTTTTATATGTAAAATTGCATAAAGTGATGTGTTTGCCCTGTGATACAATTTAGCTGTGAGCTGTTAGTGATACTTCTTTATCATAGTTGTTAGATTAGAAATGTAACATCGCATCGGAAATCATACGTATAAGAAAAAAGACACTTCGCTCGAAGTGTCTTTTTCATTTTAGTGATACCCTTTAGCAGAGTCTTTATGAATTTTATTTTTAAATATGCTGTAGCTCCAAAGTTGATATCCAATAACGATTGGTACCATGACGATTGCAACGAAGAACATAATTTTTAAGTTTAATTCACTACCGGCTGCGTTATATAACGTTGTACTGTATGCGTCGTTAATACGTGATGGTAACATTCTTGGGAACATACCTGCAAAACCAGTTGTCATAAACATTGCGATTGTTAAGCAAACGAATGTGAATGCAAGACCGATTTTATGTTTGTACACCATAATAAGTGCGAGTACACTCATTAACATTGCAAGTACTGGAAGAATGAATAGTACAGGATATTCCGTGAAGTTTTGGAATAAATTTGTACGATTTGCAGTTGCGACATAGAAGATAGCTAAAATGATAGCAGCTGCCATTGAAAATGGTCTTGCGATTTTATAAGCACGATCAGATACTTCGCCAGTTGTTTTAATCATAATCCAAAGGGCACCAGATACGACGAATATAGCAGTGAAGAAAAGACCACCTAAAATGCCGTAATGGTTTAGTAAGCTAAGTAAATTTCCTTCATATCCATTTTTTCCGATTTGTAGTCCGTAATATAGGTTAGCGAATGTAACACCGAATAAGAAGGCGATTAGGAAACTACCAATTGTAAATGCCCATTTACAAGTTTTTTGCCAAATTGGTGAATCGTCTTTATGCATAAATTCAAGTCCAGCGGCACGAGCAAATAGTGCAAGTAATACTAAAAATAGTGGTGTATACAGGTAACTAAACATATTTGCATATGTGATTGGGAAGGCGGCAAATGTTGCGCCACCAGCTGTAATTAACCATACTTCATTACCACCCCAGAACGGGCCAATAGCTTCTTGTAATTGATTTCGTTCTTGTCGGTCTTTCGCAACGAATGGGAAAATCATCCCGTTACCGAGTGCGTAGCCATCAAGAATGAAGTAAACTGTCCAAATTACGCCCCATAAACCGAACCAGATGACTGCAAGCATATCATGAGACATGAGCTGTACCTCCTTCAGTAGCAGGTTCTTCTAATGCAGCTGGTCCTTTTTTCGCGAACTTCAGCATTAAGTATACGTCTGCAATTAAGAGTAAAGTGTAGAACAATATTAAACTAATTAATGAGAACCAAATTTGTGGAACTGATATAGGTGACACAGATTCTGCTGTACGCATTAGTTTATAAACTGTCCACGGTTGACGACCTACTTCAGCAACAATCCAACCAGCGTTAATTGCAATATAAGGAAGTAAGACAGACCACATTGTAATTTTTAAATAACGTTTTGAGTTTTCTAGTTTTCCTTTTCGGTTTAAATAGAAACCGAACCAAGTTAATGCCATAAAGAACATGCCAAGTGCCACCATTAAGCGGAAGCTATAGTACACGAGGTTAACGTTTGGACGATCTTCTTTCGGAATATCTTTTAAACCAACAATTTCTCCATCAAATGAGTTTGTATAGAAGAAACTCCCGAGTTTTGGAATAGTAAGGAATTCAAAGTTCTTTTCGTTTTTCACATCAGGAATTTGAATGATTGAGAAGCCTTGTCCTTTTCCAGTTTCCCAAACAGCTTCCATTGCAGCTCCTTTTGCTGGTTGATACTTAGCTGCTGATACACCGGATTGATGTCCCATAAAAGGTGTAATAGTTGCTGCGAATAACCCTAACATTAAACCAAACTTAAATGATTTTTTGAAGAATTCCACTTCATTTTTACGTAGTAAGTGATATGCACTAATTGCCATAACGAAGAAAGCACCGACAATATAACAACCAATTACAGTATGGAAGAACATATTCCATGCATATGGATTTGTAACAAGAGCCCAGAAGTCATTTAATTCAGCGCGGCCATTACGTATTACATAGCCAACAGGATTTTGCATAAAGCCGTTTGCTGTAATAATCCAAAGGGCAGAAATATTTGTTCCAAGTGCAACCATCCACATACAGAAAGCACGGAACTTTGGTGAGATTTTGTCTTTACCGAATAACCATATTCCCATGAAAGTAGATTCTAAGAAAAAGGCAACAAGTGCTTCGATTGCAAGAGGTGATCCGAAAATATCTCCCATATATTTGGAGTACTCAGACCAGTTTGTTCCAAATTGGAACTCCATCGTAATCCCGGTTATAATCCCCATTACGAAGTTAATTGTAAATAATTTACCCCAGAAATTTGCCATTTTGCGGTATGTTGGATTCAATGTGCGGGCGTATTGAGTTTCCATACATGCTACTAAAATAACAAGTCCGATTGTCAAAGGTACAAATAAAAAGTGATAAAAAATAGTAATTGCAAATTGAAAACGACTCAGTAACAGAACGTCGGACATAATAAATATTCACTCCTTTTTTACATTATCTACAATCAGTTTATAGTGAAAATAGGAGTAAGGTATGTGAGAGTTGTTACAAAGCTGTGTGTATATTTTGAAAGAATTATGTCGATTATCTGAAAGTATTCGTTTTTTACTATAAAGCAATATCCTTTTTGAGTTTTTCATATTTTGGTACACTAGCTATGTAGTGTAAATGAGAGAAAAGAGGGTTTTTACTATGAAGTCATTAGACGAGATTTTGCAGTACAATGAAAAATTCGTTGAAGAGAAGAAATATGAAGAGTTTGTAGCTGGGAAATTTCCAAATAAAAAAATGGTAATTATCTCTTGTATGGATACACGTCTTGTTGAATTATTACCGAAAGCAATGAATATGCGTAACGGTGATGTGAAAATTATTAAAGTAGCAGGCGCGGTTATTTCGCATCCATTTGGAAGTATTATGCGTAGTATTTTAGTTGCTGTATATGAACTTGGTGCTGAAGAAGTATGTGTTGTTGGTCACCACGATTGTGGTATGGCAAAAATTCAAGCAAGCAGTACGATCGAAAAAATGAAAGAGCGCGGTGTAACAGAAGAAAAATTAGATACACTTCGTTATTCTGGAATTGATTTAGAACAATTCTTACGAGGGTTCTCTAGTGTAGAAGAAAGTGTAGAACATAGTGTATCAGTACTTCGCAACCATCCGTTACTTCCTGAAGAAGTGCCTGTTCACGGTCTTGTTATTCACCCTGACACAGGAAAATTAGATGTAGTTGTGAATGGCTACGACAATTAAGAATTTACTTTGTCATCCTTTTTATCTGGGACAGGATCAAATCCTCCTGGATGGAAAGGGTGACATTTTAATATACGCTTACATGTAAGCCAAAATCCTTTGAAGGCACCGTGTTTTTGAAACGCTTCTAATCCATAATGAGAGCAAGTCGGATGAAAGCGGCACGTTGGCGGTGTCATCGGAGAAATGAACTTTTGATAAAAGCGTATAATACCGATAAAAATCTGTTTCATAATGGTCTCCTTTTCAGCATAGTCTTAAAGTATTATAGCACGACCGTACATAATTCTTTACTAATGTCGATTTCCGTTATATCATATTGGATATAACGGAATTAAATTAAAAGCGGGAGAGATGTTGTATGCCATCAGTAGAAAGCTTTGAATTAGACCATACGATTGTAAAGGCGCCTTATGTAAGACATTGCGGAGTCCACAATGTAGGTAGTGACGGTATTGTAAATAAATTTGATATTCGTTTCTGCCAACCGAATAAACAAGCAATGAAACCAGATGTTATTCATACGTTAGAACATTTATTAGCATTTAATTTACGTAAATATATTGATCGTTATCCGCATTTTGATATTATCGATATTTCACCAATGGGCTGCCAAACAGGGTATTACCTTGTTGTAAGCGGAACACCGACGGTTCGAGAAATCATTGATTTATTAGAACTAACATTAAAAGATGCGGTTCAAATTACAGAAATTCCAGCTGCAAATGAAACGCAGTGTGGCCAAGCGAAGCTTCATGACTTAGAAGGAGCACAACGCTTAATGAACTTCTGGTTAAGCCAAGATAAAGATGAACTTGAGAAAGTGTTTGGATAAAAAAGAAAAACTGCCTGTGAAAGGGCAGTTTTTTATTTTGTAAAAGAAGAAAATGCATATAAGGAAGAAATTGAAGTAGAAGAACAACGATTTAGTGGAGTATGGATTTCCGATTAGTACATTTCCTTTACAGTATAAAAACATTAGAAAATGTACTAGTAGATCCAGGCTGCATAACCACTATTTTTGATACAGATGTATTGGCCAAAGTCGGAATAAACAATAATTTGTGTTTGTTATGTGACAAGTATATCCAGTCGTTGACAGAGGTGCAATAGTATGTTAAAAATAAAGAAAGCGTTTACAACTAAAAGGGTTGTTACTGTTCGGCAGGCAAAACCTAAATTTGTATAAGGATAACTCGAACGTTATTCTTATGTGCAAATTTAGGTTTTTTTTATAAAATTTTGCCTGAAATATAAAAAACCAAGGACGAGTGCGAATGGAAATAAAAAAAATTTTAAATAATAATGTTGCTATTACGCATAATGAGTTTAAACAAGAAATTGTCGTTATGGGAAAGGGGTTAGCTTTTCAGAAGAAAGTAGGAGAAACAATTGATGTTTCGAAAATAGAGAAAACATTTGTGCTAGAGAAGCATGGAGTTTCTGAAAAGCTTGCAAAATTATTAGAAGATACGTCTGAACTCTATTTAAATATTTCTTCAAAAATTATAAACTATGCGCAATCTAAGCTTGCATACAAATTGGATGAATATTTATATGTTGCGCTAACGGATCATTTAAGTTTCGCAGTTAGTAGATATAAACAAGGTATACAGCTCAAGAATGCACTGCTATGGGAGATTAAAAAATATTATAAACAAGAGTTTCAAATTGCGCTACAGGCGTTAAATATGATTGAAAGTGATATAGGAATTCGCCTTGGAGAGGATGAAGCTGCTTCCATTGCTTTGCACTTAGTGAATGGTCAATTAGCTAGTGATAATATGGCTTCTGTCGTGCAAGCAACTGAAGTGGTGAATAACATTTTGAATATCGTTAAATATCATTTTCAAATAGAAATGGATGAAAACTCGGTTAATTATGAACGCTTTTTAACACATCTTCGTTTCTTCTCGATACGATTTACTCGTAAAGAACATGCTGTCGAAGGTGATGATCAATTCCTTTATGAGCAAATACAGTTGAAGTATCAATCGGCGTTTCAGTGTAGTCAAAAAGTGAAGCTCTATTTACAAAACGTCTATAATTGGAGTGTTTCAAATGATGAAATTGTCTATTTAACTTTACATATTCATCGGGTGACCTGTCGACATGCATCGAATTGTACGTTAGATGAGGGGAAAATCAGATAGCTGTTATTTATAAACTACATATTACTTAGAGGAATGTTACCAATATGGGCATAACCTGAGTCAACCTGAGCATGCAGCTTATTTGCGTGTATGCTCAGTTGGACTCAGGTTTTTTATTTACAAAAATGTGATAGAAAGTGGGGATAAATATGAAATATGAACAATTAGCAAAAGACATTATTGAAAATGTTGGCGGTAAAGCAAATATTATTAGTGTTGTTCACTGTGTAACACGCCTGCGTTTTCAATTAAGAGATGAAGGAAAAGCAAAGACAGACGTTTTGAAAAATATGGAGGGGATCGTTACTGTTATGAAAAGTGGTGGCCAGTATCAAGTTGTTATTGGAAATCACGTACCTGACGTCTACCAAGCAGTGATGACAATTGGTGATCTTCATACGTCAGTACCTGACGAGGCTGATAGTAAGAAGAAAGGGGTATTTAATCAATTTATTGATGTAATTTCTAGCATATTTACTCCAATTCTTGGTGTTTTAGCTGCGACAGGGATGATAAAAGGTTTAAACGCTCTTTTGGTAGCACTAGGATGGTTAAGTAATACATCTGGAACGTATCAAATATTAAATGCAATTGGAGATTCTTTATTTTACTTCTTCCCAATATTCCTTGGTTATACCGCGAGTAAGAAATTTGGCGGGAACGTTTTTATTGGTATGGCAATAGGTGCGTCGTTAGTTTATCCGGCACTTTCTGGATTAACAACAAGTAAGCCACTTTATACATTATTTGCAGGGACGATGTTTGAATCACCTGTTCATATTACGTTTTTAGGAATTCCAGTTATTTTAATGAGCTATGCATCATCAGTTATTCCAATTATTATCGCAGCGTATGTAGGTGCGAAGGTAGAGAAGATGTTTAAAAAGTTAATTCCAGACGTTGTAAAAACGTTCTTAGTACCGTTCAGTACATTACTTCTTGTTATTCCACTGACGTTTATCGTTATTGGACCGATTGCAACATGGGCTGGTCAGCTTTTAGGGCAAGGAACGATTTGGATGTATGAATTAAGCCCAGTAGTAGCAGGACTTTTCATTGGTGGATTCTGGCAAGTGTTTGTTATGTTTGGTCTTCATTGGGGACTGATTCCAGTATCAATTAATAATCTTACCCTTGTAGGTGCAGATCCAGTTTTAGCACTTATGTTTGGAGCTTCATTCGCACAAATTGGTGCTGTTCTGGCAGTTTGGTTGAAAACGAAACAACAAAAACTAAAATCACTTAGTATTCTAGCTTTCATTTCAGGTATCTTCGGCGTCACTGAACCAGCGATTTATGGGGTTACACTTCCACTAAAAAAACCATTTATTATGAGTTGTATTGGCGGAGCGATTGGCGGAGGAGTTTTAGGCTTTGCAGGTTCAAAAATATATATGATCGGTGGCTTTGGAATATTTGGTATACCGACTTATATTGATCCAAAAGCAGGTATTACGATGGGATTCTGGGGACTTATTATTGCTATTGTTGTTTCTTTTGTATTTGGATTTATTCTTACTTATTTATTTGGATTCGATAAAGAAACAACGGCTACAACAGTTGATGAAGCAGCAGCTACTTTAAAGGAAATGAATCGTAAAGAAGTTGGATCGCAAAATGAAAAAAATAGTATTACTAGCCCGTTTGAAGGAAAAGTAATCGATTTGTCTAGTATTAAAGATGCAGCCTTTGCATCAGGTGCGATAGGAAAAGGAGTTGCAATTGAACCTTCTATCGGTAAATTATTTGCACCAGTTTCAGGAACAGTTTCAGCACTATTTCCAACGAATCATGCGATTGGGATTGTAACGGATTATGGAGCGGAATTACTGATTCATATCGGGATGGATACAGTTCAACTTGACGGAAAACACTTTTCTTCACACGTTGCGCAAGGAGATCGTATAGAGAAAGGACAATTGCTTATTGAGTTTGATATACAAGCGATTCAAGCAGCTGGATATGTTGTAACGACACCGGTAGTGATAACGAATAGTGATAAATATGATGTAGTAGTACCAGAAGCAAATCCAATCAAAATTGGTGAGAATTTAATCGAAGTAATTAGTAAATAAAAGAGAAGATTATACAAAACTATTATTTTTAAATTATATAGTAGAGGAGTGCTAGTATGTTGAATGATAAATTTCCAAAAGGATTTTTATGGGGCGGAGCAATTGCTGCGAATCAGGCTGAAGGAGCGTATTTAGAAGGTGGAAAAGGGTTAACAACGGTTGATTTATTACCAACGGGGGAAAAGCGTTGGGAGGTTATGGCTGGGAGCCTTAATTCTTTTAGGCCTGTTGAAGGAGAATTCTATCCTTCACATGACTCAATTGACTTTTATCATCATTTTAAAGAAGATATTGCTTTATTTGCAGAGATGGGATTTAAATCGTTACGTGTATCGATTGCTTGGACGAGAATTTTTCCAAATGGCAATGATGAGACGGTAAATGAAGCTGGTTTACAGTTCTATGATGATTTATTTGATGAATTATTAAAATATAATATTGAACCAGTAGTTACGATGGCTCATTTTGATGTCCCTGTACATTTAGTTGAGGTATATGGGGGCTGGAGAGATAGAAAACTTGTACACTATTTTGAGAAGTATGCGAAAACTATTTTTAATAGATATAAAGATAAAGTGAAATATTGGATGACGTTTAATGAAATAAATATGCTACTTCATTTACCATTTGTAGGTGCAGGTCTTGTATTTAAAGAGGGAGAGAATAAAACACAAATCCAATATCAAGCGGCGCATCACCAGCTTGTTGCAAGTGCACTGGCAGTGAAAGCTTGTCATGAAATTATACCTAATGCCAAAATCGGATGTATGTTAGCGGCAGGAACTGTATATCCACATACATGTAATCCAGAAGATGTTTTCAATGCAATGGAAAAAGATCGTGAGTCCTTCTTCTTTATTGATGTTCAGGCTAGAGGAGCATATCCAGGATATGCGAAGAGATTCTTTAAGGATCATAAACTAGTAATCGAGATGGAAAAAGATGATGAAGAGATTTTGAAAAAGTATACAGTTGATTATATTGGATTCAGTTATTACTCAAGTAGGGTAACAAGTACGGATTCAGAAGTATTAAACAGTATGATAAATGGAAATGTATTTGGTTCTATTGAAAATCCTTATCTAGAAAAATCAGAATGGGGATGGACTATTGATCCAAAAGGTTTTAGGATTACAGCAAATCAGTTGTATGATCGCTATCAAAAGCCTTTATTCGTCGTTGAAAATGGTCTTGGGGCTGTTGATGAGGTTACTTCAGAAGGTGAAATTCATGATGATTATCGAATTGAATATTTAGAGAAACATGTTATAGAAATGGCTGAAGCAATCGAAGACGGAGTAGAAATTATAGGGTATACAAGCTGGGGGCCGATTGATATTGTCAGCGCATCGACTGGTGAAATGAAAAAGCGTTACGGCTACATTTATGTTGATAAAGATAATGAAGGAAACGGATCGAAAAAGAGGATAAAAAAGAAAAGCTTTGATTGGTATAAAAAAGTGATTGAATCAAATGGAGAAAATCTTAACTAAAAGACTATGAAATTTAAAGTTATTTTCATACAAATAGATTAAAAAAAGCTGAGGAGTGAATTGTAATGGAAAAGCAAACAAAAAGATTTCCAGAAGGATTTTTATGGGGGGGAGCTACTGCTGCTAACCAAATGGAAGGCGGATTTTATGAAGGTGGAAAAGGATTAAATATTGCAGACGTTTTACCTGGTGGAAAAGGACGCCTTAAAATATTGCAAGATCCTGGTTTTAATTTTGAAATTGATAAAACAAAGTACGATTATCCGAACCATGATGGTATTGATTTCTATAACCGTTATAAAGAAGATATTGCCTTGTTCGCAGAGATGGGATTCAAATCTTTCCGTATGTCTATTGCTTGGACAAGAATATTCCCAAATGGTGATGAACTAGAGCCAAATGAAGAAGGTTTAGCTTTTTATGATCGTGTTTTTACAGAGCTAGAAAAGCATGGAATTGAGCCTGTTGTAACAATTTCTCATTACGAAATGCCAGTGAACCTTGTTAAAACATATGGTGGTTGGAGAAATCGTGAAGTGATTGGCTTCTTCGAACGATATGTAAATGCTATATTGAATCGTTATAAAAATAAAGTGAAATATTGGATGACATTCAATGAGATTAATAGCGGATTAATCATGCCAATTATGGGACTTGGATTCTCTATCAACAAAGAAGAAGATAAATACGGGCCAACATTCCAAGCGTTCCATCATCAATTTGTTGCGAGTGCACTGGCAGTGAAAGCTTGTCATGAGATCATTCCAGAATCACAAATAGGCTGTATGATTATATATGCTCCAGTCTACTCATATGATTGTGATCCGCAAAACGAGTTGTATGCACTTCAAGAAGAGCGTTTATTTAATTACTTCTGTGCGGATGTTCAAGTTCGTGGTAAATATCCAACGTTCATTCAATCCTATTTCCAAAAACATAATATTGAATTAGACATTCAAGAAGGTGATTTAGAATTAATTAAAGAGCACACAGTAGATTACATCGGTTTCAGTTATTATATGTCTCGTACAGAGAAAAAAGAGAAGAATGAGCAAGAAAAAGCACAAGGAAATATTATGTCAGGTATAAAAAATCCATTCCTTAAAGCGAGTGATTGGGGATGGGAAATTGATCCGACAGGCTTAAGAATTTCATTAAATAAATTGTATGATCGATATGAAGTACCACTATTCGTTGTTGAGAATGGTTTAGGTGCTTATGATGAGATAGAAGAAGACGGTACAATTCATGATGATTACCGAATTAACTATTTACGTGAGCATATGATAGCAATGCGTGATGCGATACAAGAAGATGGAGTTGAAATGATTGGATATACTAGCTGGGGATGTATTGATTTAGTGAGTGCTTCCACAGGAGAGATGTCTAAACGCTACGGTTATATTTATGTTGATAAGCATGATGACGGATCTGGAACGTTAGAGCGTAAAAAGAAAAACTCATTCTTCTGGTATAAAGATGTTATTAATACTAATGGAGAAATACTTTAATATGCGTTTAAAAAAGAAGAGCAGGAATGAACTGCACCCCAGTTGTTAGACACAGTCTAACAACTGGAGGTGCAGTTTT
>NZ_JBFPJI010000056.1:0-17209 GCF_040838205.1 Bacillus sp. S4 | reverse complement strand
ATACAAAAAGAAGAGTTAAATAAATTATTACCATCAGCTAAACTAACAATTGGTTCAAAAGAAGATTTTAATAAACTACATAAACAAGTAGAAGAAGGCGAGTTAGACGGTTTGTTTCGTGTAACTGAAAAGAATGGAGTTCCAGAAGTCACGTATATGTTTAATGGGTTCGCCAGTGAAACAACTTCTACTATTATAGCTAGTTATTTAAAGGGACAATATATGGCGGTAACGGTTGCTAAACATAATGTTTCACCGGAAATTGCACAACAATTACAAACGGAAATTTCTGTGAAACAAGAAGCAATAAAAGATCGTTCTGCCTCTGCCGGAGTTGCATATTTCTTTATATTCGCTTTATATATGTTTATTGTTGCGTTCGGAAGCACAATTGCGATGAATATTGCTTCTGAAAAAGCTTCTCGCGTTATGGAAGTTATGATTCCGAAAGTAAAACCTCTTACGATGATGTATGCAAAAATTTTAGCGGTTGTTTCAACGGCGTTATTACAACTTGTCATATTGGCATGTGGTTATTTAGTTCCTTATTTACTAGGGTGGGTAGATTTAGAAAATGGTTCATTATTTGGCGTAATTGATGTTACAAAGTTAGATGCAAAAGTTATCGGTATGTTCCTAATTTATTTTGTTACAGGGTATTTCCTGTATGCGATGATGTATGCAGCTGCTGGTGCGGTTGTTTCTAAGACTGAGGATTTGCAAGGTGTAATGCTACCGGTGTCAATTTTAATAATTGCAGCATTCTTTATAAGTCTTAAATCGTTAGGTGACCCAAATAGTACTATTGTTGTTATAAGCTCTTATGTTCCGTTCTTCACCCCGATGGTTACATTCTCACGCTTTGTAGCTGGTGAAGCTGGTATGTTAGAAATTACGATAACATTGGCGGGTCTTTTAGCGACAATCGGTATATTAAGTGCTGTTACAAGCCGCATTTACGTAAACGGTGTAATGAATTACTCCGACAAAGTGAAGTTTAAAGATTTAGCGAAATTTATAAAGCGTCAATAATGGGAGAAAAGCATGATTTTATAGTGGAATCATGCTTTTTCTTTATGTATAAATTAAAAATAGTATATAATAACAAGAGTCGTCTTTTAATAGAATGAATAAAAAGGAGGGTGTGCAGATGGGAATTAGTAGTCGTTTTACAGTAGGTGTTCATATGTTAACGTTACTTGCAATAGATCGAAACTCTCGCTGTACCTCTGAATGGATTGCTGGTAGTGTGAATACAAATCCAGTTGTGATTCGTCGCATTACAGGAATGTTGAAGAGAGCAGGACTTGTTGATGTACAAGCTGGTAAAGGTGGTACGACACTTGCTCGTGATTTAGATGAAATTACATTGCTTGATGTATATAAAGCTGTGGAAGTTGTAGAAGAAGGACATCTATTTTCTTTCCATGAAAATCCCAACATTGAATGTCCAGTAGGAGCTAATATTCAATCGGTGTTAGAGATTGTTTTAATACAATCGCAAGAAGCGATGGAAAACGTACTTGCAAATGTAACGGTGCAGCAGTTAGTTACAAATTTAAAGTCGAAAATTAAAGAATAAAAAAGCGAGCTTCCTCATGATGAGGGCTCGCCTTTTTTTATTCGGAAATATTGAAAATTCTATTTTTCAGTATTTAAAATAAACTTTCCTACAACAGCTGCTACGATACCACCAAGAATTGGAGCAACGATGAACACCCATAGTTGAGAAATTGCTTCTCCGCCAGCGAATAGAGCTGGTGCGATACTACGAGCTGGGTTAACAGATGTTCCAGTTAACGGAATACCTAATAAGTGAATTAATACTAATGTGAAACCAATTACTAATCCAGCTAAAGAAGAACTTCCCTTTTTACCTGTTACAGCAACGATAACTAAAACAAATACGAAAGTTAAAATGAATTCAACTAAAAATGCTCCAGATAAACCAAGAGTTCCAAAACTATTTTGTCCTAAATTATCTAAAGGTAATTTAGCAGATCGTAAAATTGTTACTAACGTTGCAGTTCCTAATAAACCACCTAAAATTTGAGCTAATAAATAATAGCTAAGTTCCATAGCGTTCATTCTTTTGTTAATGAACATAGCGATTGATACTGCTGGGTTAATATGACATCCAGAAATTGTTCCAATGCTATATGCCATAGCCACGATAGATAATCCGAAAGCCATAGCGATACCTAATGTTCCAATTCCTTCAATTCCGCCACCAATGACAGCTACTCCAGTTCCGAATAATACAAGTACAAATGTACCAATAAATTCAGCAATTGCTTTTTTTAACATAATTTACCTCCTAATAATGCACATGAAACGTATTATAACATAGGTTTTAGTATAAATAGCTAATGAAATACTATTCTGATAAGGCGAAATAGGGAGACAATAAAAATAGATATGGTTCTATGAAGAAGAACCATATCTATTTTTATGCTGATTTTTTTTGTTTAATGACTGGAACAGAGCGGTTTAAAACACTATTTACGATCATTCCTAACATTATAATCATCATCCCAATCAGTGGCAGACCACTAGGGAATGAACCATTTAAGAAAATAATCTCACCAAGTACAGTAAAGACCATCGTTCCAGCTTGTGTTGCTTCAACAGCCCCAAGTAAAGCGAGATTGTCTTTTGCTAAGTCAGTAGCAAAGAAAAATGTCATCGTCGCAATAACTCCGGAACATAATGCTAACAAAAACCCTTGAAGCATTTGACTTGACGATGGAATACCAGTAGTGGAAAATCCATATATAGCAAGTAGAATTGTAATAGGGAGACTTCCGATTGCCATTCCTAATACACGTTGGAATGTATCAAGACGCCCGCCAACAAGTTCCATCATTTTTCGGTTACCGAACGGATATAAGAAAGCTGCTAATACGACAGGTAAAAATCCCGAGATGAACTGAGTCATTGTAATATGACCTGCTGCAGTCGCTTGCATACAAATTACACCAAGTAAAATAAATAATGCTACATATAAACTGCGAAGTGGAATTTTTCCACGTACAAGTTTTGTACCTGATTTCGTTTCTATTTTAACGAAAAATAATGGTGATAAAAGTAAACCTGCTAATATCGTAACTTGCCAAGTTCCAGCAACGAGCCAAGCTGGAGAAAAAACAGCTGCGAAACTTAATAAAGAATAGAAGCCGATGCCAGCGACCGAGCCCCACCCGATCCATACAAATGGATGTTTTTTTAATTCTTCCCATAAAACTCCTAAGTTTTTGCGAAATAAAACGATAAGGAATAAAATAGGGAGAGCAAATAGAAAACGGAAGGAAGCAGTCCAAGCCCAGCTTGTTCCAGATACATTCATTGCTCTGTTAATAATAAAGGTTGCAGAAAAAAAGGCCGATGATAAAAGACCTAGTAATATTGCGCGCATGAAGTATGGCACTCCTTTCGGGATTGAGTATTTATGTATAGTATAATATACTTAAAGATAATAAAAGTAAACTATTTTATATTTTAAGGTGGTTTTTATATATGAAAGAAAATGAAGATATGCAAACAAAAGAAGTAATTCAGCAAGTAGGTCAGTTATTAAGACAAATTCGAAATGAACAAAAATTAAGTTTAGAAGATTTAGCCCAAAAGACAGGTGTTAGTAAATTAACGCTAGGAAAGATCGAAAGAGGTGAAACGAATCCAACATTAGCTGTCATTTGGAAAATTACGAAAGGGTTATCAATCCCTTTATCGAGATTGATGGTTGTTGGAGAGCCTGTAGCTGTTGCGCGCTGCGGAGAAGGCTTTGCAGTAGATGTAGGACAAGCGTGGCACTTAGAAACAATGTTCCGGTATACGAAAGAAACGGGTATGGAAATGCACCGAGCTTGTTTAAGAGCGAATAGTATATATGAACCTGAAGCTCATCATGAAGGAGCAATTGAGCTTGTAACAGTAATGAAAGGGAAAGTTTCTATTCAAGTGGAGAACGATGTGTACGTGCTAGATGAGTTTGATTCCATTCAATTTGAAGCGAATAAGAAACATAGTTATAAAAATGAAGAGGATGAAGTGGCGGTATTACATTTAACGATGAAATATTCTTCATGAAAAAACGCCTATAGAAAAAGATTCTATAGGCGTTTTTTCAATTTGTATGTTCTGCTTAAGTATAGTGAAAGGAGTATTGCTAATCAGGATAATATTAGTAAGAACGTGGCATGAGTAATAAACAAATGAGATAAACTAAAAAACCCGTTCCAAAACATAAAATAGCAATGACCCAAATAATACGAATGAGAGTAGAACTAATATCAAAATATTCTCCTAAACCACCGCATATACCAAATAACATTTTGTCAGTTTCGGATTTATATAACCTCTTCGACATATTATGATCCTCTCCTTTTCATATCACCGCTGTTATGTATGAGTGATACAGTGTACTTTTATTCTATATGGAAATTTATGAGAAGACCATTAGGTTATATTACATTTTTTTGTGAAGGGACAATATAGCGTATTAATTGTCTTAATTTTCAGTCGGTATTAAAATGAAAATGAGGGTGTGACGTATTTTCTATTATAAGGTGGGGAAATAGTAATGACATTGTATTGGTTGACTAATGTAAAGCTTGAAACAGGTTATACATATGAAGAAGCGAAAATTTCACAAACGGAAACTGAGATATGCAGTCTTCTTATTGAAGATGGAAGAATTAAAAGAATTATATCGGGAATCGCCCAAGAGGAAGAAACGTTAACTTTTGATGCTAATCGTTTATTAGTTTTACCAGCTTTTGAAGAGATGCATATTCATATTGATAAAACATATTATAGTGGGCCTTGGAAAGCTTGTATGCCAGCAGAAAATATTTTTACACGTTTTAACGAAGAAAAAACGATTTTACCAAAGCAATTAGCAACTGCTCAAGACAGGGCGGAAAATATGCTAGAGTTATTGCTTCGAAATGGCGCAACAAATATTAGAACGCATTGTAATGTGGATCCGGTTATTGGACTTCGTAATTTAGAGGCGACGTTAGCGGCTTTAGAAACATATAAAGATCGGTTGTCTGGTAGAATAGTTGCTTTTCCGCAACATGGATTATTGCGCAGTAATTCTATGCAACTTGTGAAGGATGCGATGCGTATGGGCGCACAATTAGTTGGCGGAGTGGACCCAGCTACAGTAGATAATGATATTGAAAAATCATTACATACGATTATAGACATTGCGGTAGAGTTTAATGCGGATGTTGATATTCATTTGCACGATGCGAATAATCTTGGAACGTTTACAATGAAGAGATTGGCAAGCCTAACGGAAGAAGCAGGATGGCAAGGTCGTGTAACAATTAGTCATGCGCTTGGACTTGGTGGTGTTACTGATAAAGAAGCTGAAGAAGTGGCAGAAAGACTAGCAGCATTAAAGATTGATATCACTTCAACCGTTCCAATCGGTAAACAAGTAATCCCAATTCCGTTACTAGATAAAAAAGGTGTTAAAGTTTCATTAGGAAATGATAGTATTACAGATCATTGGTCTCCGTTCGGCACAGGTGATATGCTTCAAAAGGCAAATCGATTGGCAGAACGATTTGGTTGGAGTGATGAAAGGTCTTTAGGGAAAGCTCTTCGTTTTATTACTGGAGGGAAAGAAACGTTAAATAATGAAGGGAAACGAGTATGGCCGAATGTAGGGGATGAGGCAAGTTTTGTCTTGACGAATGCAACATGCGCCGCGGAAGCAGTGGCTCGTCAAACAGAGAAGAGTGTAGTTATGTATAAAGGGAATGTTGTTATAGGGGATTTAGATCAAGTGAAATCTGATAATCTTGTATAGAGGAATCGTTTAGATGTTTTTAGAAGGGTTCTAATTGTGAAAATAGAACTCTTCTTTTGTATTCAGTAGAAACAGGATAACGCTATACTTCCTTATAGGAAAGCTAGAAGGGATGAAAAGTTTGGACAATCAACATAATCAAAATCATATTATGGGAACTTTGCAATGGTTTATTTTTTTATTAGCAAATTCAATCGCGCTACCAATTGTCGTTGGTGGATTATTTCATCTTACGACGGAAGAAGTATTTTATTTAATGCAGCGTACGTTTTTCGTAGTTGGTATATCTTCTTTTTTACAAGGATGGATTGGACATAAACTTCCGATTGCTGATGGACCAGCTGGATCTTGGGTTGGTGTATTTACCGTACTAGCTTATGCAACTGTAGGGCAAGATCAATTACATAGTACGTTGCAAATTTTAGAATTAGGGATGATGGTTGCCGGAGTTATTTTAATAGGATTAGGGCTAACTGGTTTTATAGAACGTATTTTATTTTTATTTACGCCGCTCGTTACAGGGACTTTCTTGCTTCTATTATGTTTGCAATTAAGTGGTGTGTTTTTAAAAGGGATGTTAGGAATTACAGCTACTGTTTCTCAAATCGATGGATTTACAGCGTTGATCGCTTTTGGCATCTTTTTGTTCGTGGTCATACTCTCCAATTTTGGAAAAGGTTTTGTTAAAAGTTATGCGGTTTTAATAGGACTAATTAGTGGGTGGATTATTTTTTTGATTGCAGGAAAAGTGACGATTCCATCTCAAGTAACTCATTTTGTGCAACTGCCACATATATTTGCTTGGGGACTTCCAAAATGGAATACAGGTATGGCTGTATCAAGTTTCGTTATGGTATGTATTTTAGTTTCAAATACAGTGGCAGCTATTATAGCGATTAATCAAGCTACCATTCATAAAGCGGCTATTGAACAAAAACAGTTGAAGGATGGTACGTGGATCGGAGGGATTTCGCATATAATTTCCTCCGTATTTTCAACTGTAGGTGTCGTTCCATTACCAGCAACGGCAGGTTTCATACGTTTAACAAATCAAAAGTACATGCGTTCATTCTTATTTGCATGTGTACTATTAGTCATTATGTCGCTATTTCCAAGTATTATCCGCTACTTAGCCTCTCTGCCATCCGCGGTCGCATCTGCGGTATTAATGGCCTCGTTCGTGCAGCTTATTGGGATTGGATTTCATAATATAAAACAAGTGCCACTTAGCGAACGGAATGTAACGATCTTAGGAGTTGCGGTATTGTTTGGCTGCGGCATTATGTTTTTACCGTCTGGAGCACTTCAATCATTGCCTTCTGTTATGCAATATATATTTGGTAATGGTTTGTTTGTAGGTACTGTTGTAAGTATATTGCTGGAACAAATATGGCGTACTGGAAAATAAGTGGATAAAAAGAGTGTGCGCACTGTATAAAAGTCTAAAATAACATAAGAAATAAAGCCCATTTTCATTCACCACCTGCACATTTCGTTCATACAATATCTTGACTAAATAAACACCCAACTTACACATATACAGCTCTGGCTTAAGCAAGGAGGGTTATACCAGTTGAAGGAAAAAGCGTATCAATCTAAACCGTTACTCACAAAGAGAGAAAGAGAAGTATTTGAATTACTCGTTCAAGATAAAACAACGAAGGAAATTGCAGGTGAACTTTTTATAAGTGAAAAAACAGTTCGCAACCACATATCTAACGCAATGCAAAAGCTAGGGGTTAAAGGACGTTCACAAGCAGTTGTTGAGCTTCTTCGCATGGGAGAGCTCGAACTATAATAGAAGAAGCCGACTTTTATATAAGGAGTCGGCTATTTTTCTGTTTATATTTTGAAGTGAACCATTGAAGTGGAAAAGGTTCTTGAACTTAAAAAGCAGGTATTTCAGATTTGGAGATAGAAGATATGTTCGAAGGAAGAACCCTTTATTGCGTGGTTTGGTAAAAACTTATCTGACGGTACATATTTAGAGTTGGATAAACCATCAGGTACAGTGATGGAAACATATAATGATTTCGGTAAAATGCTCGAAAAGGCGTTAAAAATAACTATTTTATAACGTGATAAGGTATTCAAGATAGATATCTTTATCATTCATGAATAAGAAGGTGCAAATATGAAATTGTATTTTAAGGATATGGAGATAGGCGAAATTAAAGATGTTTTTGGAGAAATGCCATGGATGTATGGAACAATTCGTTTATACGAGAATAGTAAACCATTTCAAAACTATTTTCGCGAGATGGTAGATGAAGATAGTACGTTTGATGTTGAAAGCATAGACCGTGAATTTCTAGATGACGAAAATTGGTCCGTTTTTGATGAGGGTGAGCGACGATATTTAGGGATTAATATTCCTGCTATTCATATGGAAGATGCAACGATTGCGTGGCGTTGGAGATAAGAACTATAGCATGCGCAAGTAGTAGGTGAGCTTCTTGGCATGCTCAAACGATAAGAAAAATAGCCGACTCTTATACAAGGAGTTGGCTATTTTCCTGTTTGTTTCATGCTATATATGATTGTAGCTTTAATTTCAGCTCACTTTTTCTTGTTAATTGGAATGTCTTCTTTTCAGAAAAAGATAGCACGATGAAGAAAGTATGAATGAAGATATTAATATAGAAGGTCGGTTATTTTTCTGTCTTGCAAATTATGAAAAAAAGGAGCAAAATAAAAAAGGTCCTGATCTATACAGGTACAAATGAAAATTTTTATACAGGGGCACTTTAAGTTAGCGAACTTAAAGTGTGTAAAATATACTGATAAACATAAAGTGAAACTTTAATCAGTGGGGGTTTTGTTCATCCCCCACTGATTATTAGCCTTCACCAATCGGGCGTTTACGGGCAGTGGATCTCCCACCTAACGTCTTTGCTGCAGCCGAATTTTGAGGTGGGAGTTTTACTGCCCGTTAATAGCGGGATAAAATAAGATGACGAATGAGAAAACGGGTGATTAAGTTGAATAGAGCGATCGGTGTTATTGATTCAGGAGTGGGCGGTTTAACAGTAGCGAAGGAATTAATTCGTCAGTTGCCGAAAGAGCGTATTATATATTTAGGAGATACAGCACGTTGCCCTTATGGTCCGCGTTCTCGTGAAGAAGTGCGTCAATTTACGTGGGAAATGACGGAGCATTTATTAGATTTAAATATCAAAATGTTAGTTATTGCGTGTAATACAGCAACGGCGGTTGTATTAGAAGAAATGCAGAAACAATTATCAATTCCAGTAGTTGGAGTTATTCATCCAGGGTCACGTACAGCTTTAAAAGTGACAAATACGTATCATGTAGGGATTATTGGAACGATTGGAACAGTAAAAAGTGGTGCATATGAAGAGGCGCTAAAGTCTATTAATAACCGTGTTATGGTAGAAAGTTTAGCGTGTCCACCTTTCGTTGAGCTTGTAGAGAGCGGGAATTTCGAAAGTGAAATGGCGTATGAAGTTGTAAGAGAAACGTTGCAACCGTTGAAAAGTACTGACATTGATACACTTATTTTAGGGTGTACACATTATCCGATTTTAGGTCCTGTTATTAAAAAGGTAATGGGGGATCAAGTACAATTAATTAGTTCGGGTGATGAAACAGCGCGTGAGGTAAGCACGATTTTATACCATAGTAAGATGTTAAATGAGGGAGAAGAACAAAGTGATCATCTCTTCTTAACGACTGGTAAAATAGGCCTGTTCAAAGAAATTGCATCAAAGTGGTTCGGTCAGCCGATTGAAAATGTGAAGCATATTAATTTAGAAACAGAATAATAGTAGACTCATATAAGAGAACTCCTGAGAAATCAGGGGTTTTTTCTGTGTAAGTGGCTATAGCTTGTTCTAAAATATGAAACAGCTCGTATACATAATAGTACAAACTTAGATTTTAGGGGGGAATGGCATGCCTAAATCCACTTTTAAATGGGTTGTTGGTGCTACTGTGAGTGCGATTTTATTATCAGGGTGCGGCTTGTTAAATCAAGAGAAAGCGACAGAACAAATTGATCCGCCAAAAAAAGTTACGTATACAGAAGGTGAAAAGAAAGAAACAGCTAAAAAAGATAAACAAGGGCAAACAGTAAATAGAGAGTTATACCTCGTTGATAAAAATGGATATGTCGTACCGCAAACTATTGCAATGCCTACTCCGAAAGCGAATGAAGTTGTACAGCAAACGTTAGAGTATCTTGTGAAAGATGGACCAGTCACAAATTTATTGCCGAATGGATTTCGAGCAGTCCTTCCAGCAAATACAACGATGACCTTAAATTTGAAAAAGGGCGGGACAGCAGTAATTGATTTCTCTAAAGAAATGAAAAATTATTCAAAAGAAGAAGAGCGTCAAATTATTGAATCAGTAGCGTGGACTTTGACTCAATTTACAGAAATAAAACAAGTGCAGTTCCAAATAAATGGTGAAAAGTTAGCGAAGATGCCTGTTGCGGGTACACCGCTTGGTGAAGGTGTAAGTCGTGCGAATGGAATTAACTTTGATGATGAACAAGTAGCAGATGTAACGAATACAAAACCGGTTACACTTTACTTTATGGCGCAAAATAATAATAAGCAGCAATATTACGTACCGGTAACAAGACGTGTTGCAGAAGGAAAAGAAAATGATTACTCGGCAATTGTGAATGAGCTTGTAAAAGGTCCGATTCACGGTTCGTTACTAAATGATTTTAATCCGGGAGTTAAGCTTATTACGAATCCGAAAGTGGAGAACGGAAATATTACATTAAACTTTAATGAAAATATATTTGTGAACCAAGACAAAAGTATGATTTCAAATTACGTATTGAAGTCGTTGGTCTTATCTTTAACGGAAAAACAAGGTGTGAAAAATGTTTCTATTGAAGTAAATGGTAAAGCGAACCTTACGGATGAGAAAGGTGAAAAGTTAATAAAACCTGTCGATCGTCCACAAAACGTAAATACAGGTAGTTTTTAATCGTGAATAATTTGATATACTTATGTAAGAAAGGGGAATTGCTTTTTGAGTTCCCCTTCTTTTATTGTTATACATATCGTACATTTTAATTTGGCTATACTAATAAGAGTATTTATGAGGGGGTTATTTTTATGCGAGTAGATGGTAGAGGACAAGCAGAGCTACGCCATATACATATTCATACAAATTATTTAAAACATCCAGAGGGATCGGTACTAATTGAAGTTGGGGATACAAAGGTAATTTGTTCAGCGACAATTGAAGAGCGTGTACCGCCGTTTATGCGTGGAGAAGGAAAAGGCTGGGTAACAGCAGAGTACTCAATGATTCCACGTGCGACAGAGCAACGTACAATCAGGGAGTCAAGTAAAGGGAAAGTAACAGGGCGCACAATGGAGATCCAGCGTTTAATTGGACGAGCATTGCGTGCGGTTGTTGATTTAGAAGCGCTTGGCGAAAGAACGGTTTGGATTGACTGTGATGTAATTCAAGCGGATGGCGGAACGAGAACAGCTTCTATTACAGGTGCTTATGTAGCGATGGTATTAGCTTTTGAAAAATTATTGCAAGCAGACAAAGTATCTAAAATTCCGGTGAAAGATTATTTAGCGGCAACGTCAGTAGGTGTTGTTGAAGAACAAGGTGTCGTTTTAGATTTAAATTATGCTGAAGATTCTAAAGCAGACGTTGATATGAACGTTATTATGACTGGAAAAGGTCAGTTTGTTGAAGTACAAGGAACTGGAGAAGAAGCGACGTTTAGCAGAGCTGAATTAAATGAATTACTTGATGCTGCTGAACAAGGGATTTTCCAACTTGTTGAAAAGCAAAAAGAAGCGTTAGGTGACATCATATCTCATATAGAGTAGAGGTGGAAAATATGAAGCAAGTTGTTGTAGCGACGAAAAATCTTGGGAAAGTACGTGAGTTTGCCGAGTTATTTGAGAGATTTGACTTAGAAGTGAAATCTTTACACGATTTTCCTCATATTGAAGAAGTCGAAGAAACTGGTGAAACATTTGAAGAAAACGCAATTTTAAAAGCGGACAGTCTTAGTAGACAGTTGAATTCCATCGTAATTGCGGATGACTCTGGTCTTATTGTAGATGCCTTAAACGGGAAGCCAGGTGTATATTCAGCTCGTTTTGCTGGAGAGCCGAAAGATGATCAGGCGAATATAGATAAAGTGTTACAAGGGTTAACTGACGTCGATTTAGAAAAACGTACAGCTCGTTTTTACTGTGCGCTAGCAGTTGCTTTCCCTGAAGCTGATAAAGAGCCGGTTATTGTAAACGGAACGTGCGAAGGAAAAATCTTAGAACAGCGCCGCGGGGAAAATGGTTTTGGATACGATCCGATTTTTTATGTAGAAGAATATAAAAAAGCGATGGCGGAGCTAAGCTCAGATGAGAAAAATGCGATTAGTCACCGAGGGCGTGCTCTTCGTAAATTAGAAGAAAAAATCCCAGAATGGTTTTTAGAAGAATAAGGGAGAGAGATTGATGAAAGCTTTAATCGTAAGCGATAGTCATAGCTCTGTGAAGGAATTACAGCAGTTAAAAGAGAATTACGAAGGGAAAGTAGATGTCATGATTCATTGTGGTGATTCAGAGCTAACGCCTGCTCACGAAGAGCTGCAAGGTTTCCATGTTGTAAAAGGGAATTGTGATTATGCTAACTTTCAAGATGAAATTGTAACTGATGTAGATGGAATTCGTTTCTTAGTTGTACACGGTCATCGTCATAATGTGAAAATGACGTTACAAACGTTAGCGTATCATGCAGAAGAAGTAGGAGCGCAAGTAGCATGCTTTGGACATTCTCATGTATTAGGGGCAGAATTAATTGATGGGATTTTATTTATTAATCCAGGAAGTATTTTGCTCCCGCGCTCTCGTGTGGAAAAAACTTTCGCTTTATTAGAAATGGATGAAAATCATATAGAAGTTCGTTTTGAAACATTAGACGGACAGCTGGTGGAACAAGCAATTTTTAAAAGAGGATAAGAAAAATTATCCTCTTTTAAAAAAGTGTTGACTTTATAAGTGGTTATGAATATAATAAATATTGTCGATAGGGCAACGGCGCTAACGAAGAAAAATAAAATAACATATGCGGGTGTAGTTTAGTGGTAAAACAAGAGCCTTCCAAGCTCTGGTCGAGAGTTCGATTCTCTTCACCCGCTCCATGTCCCAGTAGCTCAGCAGGATAGAGCATACGCCTTCTAAGCGTACGGTCGGGAGTTCGAATCTCTCCTGGGACGCTAACAAAACCTTTGCGGTGACGTCAAGATCCGCGATATATAAGCTCTCTAATTCGTCAGTTGAATCGTACAATGTGCGGTCGCTAACGAGTTAGGGGGCTTATTTTTTTATGTCCAAAAGACGTGATTCTTTAACGATTGGTGAAGACTTATCGAATATTTTTAACGATAGATTGAAAAGTGATCCACGGAAGAAAGAGACCGCAGAGGGTCGTTATACGTTTAATTTAACAATCGACAAAGCGCTCGAGATAGTTGTACGTCAAATGAAGGCGACTGGCTTACGTGAGCGTACGATAAATGACTACTATTTACACGTTAGTCACTTTACGAAGATAACAGATACGCAATACTTAGAAGAATTAAACGTTAATCATATTTACGAGTGGTTATCGTCTATGAACGTTAGTAATCAAACGAAATTAACCCGTTTGAAGTGTCTAAAGGCGTTTCTAGGACGCTGCCACGATAACGGGTGGATTGATATTAACTTTTGGCGGAATGTGAAAATAAAAGTCGATACGCCTGTTAAAGAAGGTGCGACAGACCGTGAAATTAATATCCTGTTATCAGTGCTCGATTTAACACGATTCTTAGATTTACGGGATGCCACCGCTATCCTGCTTATGTATCAGACTGGAATACGTGTCGGCACATTGGCGCAATTAGAACATAAACACGTCGATTTAGATGCGAAAGTATTAAGTATTGACGGCGGTATTATTAAGAATCATGAATCGATATATCTGCCGTTTGACGATGCTCTCGCACGATTGCTAGACGTTCTTATGAAACAAAACGAAATCATTCGCAGAGAGTATAAAGCGAAAAATGATTATCTCTTTATTACGAAGAGTGGCGGAAGTGTTGTAACTAGTCCGACTAATAACATCATAACAAAACGAATGACTAAACATGCGAAAGAATACGGACTTAAAAATATTAATCCGCACGCAATACGTAGAGGTTTTGCGAAGAATCTTCTAAAGAAAGGTGCAAATGTCGCGCTGATATCGAAAGCGCTAGGGCATAGTGATATATCTGTTACAACGCGTTATCTGCACTTAGATAAAAATGAAGTAGCGGAAAGTCTACGGAATTTCTTGTAAATAAAAAGTCCCCGACGGCAATCGGAGACTCAAAACATACACAAATCAAACTGAATACAGGACAATCCGCATCAGTCCGAATTTCTACCTTCATTCTATCGAAAAAAATCGAGGATTGCAAGGTGTCTTTAGTGATGTCTTTTTTAGGTATTGATGCGGTAAGTCAAAAAGCGGAAGCCGTGCCGCTATAAAAACGTAAAAGGTTAGCTAGAGCCGACGCAAATAACTCAGCGCTATACAATCAACGCATATCATTCCCCGTGCGTCGTATAGGTCTAGCCGATTGCGGGCATTGTACGGCAAGGGTGGAAATACGTTGTTACTACGGTAACAGGGTGTATCGAAAGATTTACGTACTATGGGACGTTTTGTAGTATAGAAAGTCGATATTACGAGAAATCGTAAAGGACGGGGAATGCGTTACTGAAAACCTCACACAACGAGCCGACGCTAGTTGTTAACGCCTTTACCTCTATTCGCATTGATATATACGAAATCTGACGAAGTTTAAATGCTTCGTTATTTTTTTATCTTTGCGAAATAGGGGTTCAAACTGCGCCCCGCTTCCTACGACTTCCTCACCTCTGCTAGTCGATGCGTCACCGATTGTCAATAGCATAACTTCGATATTAAACGCCACTAGCGGAAGTGAGTTGAATATCGAAGGTCGACACAGGGCGCTACAAGAGGCGGAGGACTTACGCATGGAAAGACGACTTAATATAAGACAATACGCCAATAAAGGCGAAGACATAAACGCAACATTAAACAGATTAGCGACTTTAGCTAAGAAAGAAGTGGGAGATTGTTACACTGGAATATATGATAATAATAAATATAGAACGAAGATCGAGGCGCACTACATACTGCTGATCGAACGGCTAGCCAAAGACAATTGGTATCGTATAAACAATGAAACGCATTTTATCGAGGATTGTTTCCGTAAAATAAGGTATGCGATTAGATCGTTTGATATAGATCGAGGAGACTTCGACAATCGAGTTAGATGGCTAGTATATCAAAGTGTACGACATTATTGCGGAAGTAGAGGGAAGGAGCGAGAGGCGTTAACGTTGATCGGGGATATTAACGTATTGGAAACGTTAGAGAATTGTACAGATACTACGGAAGAAAAAGCGATCTATAATATAAGTACATATGAAGAAACTTACGCAAGGTTATACAAAAATATATGCAAAAAGGAAATAGACTTTATTGTGCTAGATACTATGATACATACGGCGGAGAATTACGATAAGGTTACGGAGGCTGAAATTTCTAGAGCATTATCGAAAAAGACGAGACGATCATTTGATTCTGCTAGAAGTACGATAAGGAGCTTTAAGACGAGACTGCGTAAAAGGGGCGTTAGAAAGGAGGCGGTACTATGAGAAACAAGCGTAAAGAGAGGTATCTAATTATATTCGCATTCGTGTTTATGACGGCAGCGAAGGCATTCGGTAATCTATACGTAGCAGCTTTCGGCGTTGCATTCGGATTATCGGTAGGTTTGGCGTTTGTTACTGCGATGATTGGTGATTTTATACGTAAGAGGAAAGAAGAAGGGGACGCGTGAAGATTTTACGCGAAGAAAAGAAAATAAAATTAGGGGATATACAGACTACGCTAAATACATATAGTCATGTGTTGCCGACAATACAACGTGAGGTGGCGGATAAGTTGGATGAGATGTTTGGGTGAAGGGTGTAAGGAATTGGCAGTAAGAAAAGAAAAATGTTAAAATAACCCTATGAAATTATCAATATACTGAAATGAAAAAAGGGGTATAAATATGGATAATTATTACGCTGAACGAAACGGTTTATTAAGTAAAAAGAAACATAATCTACGTGATTTAAGAGATTTATTTGTACTATTCCACGACACATTGCGTAATGAAGGGTATTTGGTTGAATTTTATGGTGGTGTAGATAATTGGGGAACCCGTCATTCAGGTATCTGTGGAGATAATATGGATGTCTTTTGCTTTTCAAAAACAGGTTTTAAAGGACTATTGCCAGTAGATTATGACGTAAGGTATAAAGAAGAAGAAGTATTCACTTTAATCGAAATGTTTTATGCATATGTGAACGATGAAGATATATTCTCTACTATTAAAGGTAAAGATGTGTATAGAGAACGAATAAATAAAATTTTAAATAATTACGGAACAGGTTGGGAATTAATTAAGGAAGGTTATGTACGGGAATTAGTTAATGACGGTCTTTCTCTTCTTCTAGAACAATCATACGATGACTCCGACATCATTACCGAAATCAATAAAACTAAACATGAATTTCTTAAATATGGTGCAACGCTTGACGATAAAAAAGACGCATTAATACGTCTTGGTAACATAATGGAACCTCTACGAGCTGAAATGACAACTAAACTCTCCAAAGAAGACACAAGCGCTATTTTTAATATATTAAATAACTTCCAGTTGCGACATAACAGCGTAAATCAAAAAACGGATTACGATAAAGATATCTACTACCCTTGGATGTTCTATCAAATGTTAGCTGCGCTAGATGCGTTTTTGAAAATCAAAGAGCGCGAACAATAAAGGCGAGTGATATGCGTCAGAAGTGTACAGGCACTAAAAAAGAGGCTACCTTAATCGGCGGTCTCTACTCGTCTTCTCTATTGCGTAAAGACACAAAACTGGGAAAGTAAAGTGATATTTTATAGAAAACATACAAAAGATGATATAAATTCTTAATATATGTGAATTGAGGTAATTATAATGATGAATAAGGAAGAAATCGAACATATCAAAAACTTATACTCAGAATTTGAAGAAAAATGTAATGATGAAAATACGAAAGTAGTAGAATTAATGACCTCAGCGACTAATTTAGCGAAATACATACCGAGTTTAATTAACCAACTAGAAACAAGTCAGGATTTGTTACAAATGACGGTCGATACTTTCGATAATGTTAAAGAAGTCTATACTCAGATTTCCGATCATTATAAAGAAAAAAAATAAAAAACCGCTAAAAAGCGGTCTTAGTTTAACTAGTTACCTTATCATCAATATATTGT
>NZ_JBFPJI010000055.1:0-17251 GCF_040838205.1 Bacillus sp. S4 | reverse complement strand
ATATAAACCTATTAATTTATAGTTGGCAATAGTTTTTATTATATTGTTAAAAAATAGACACAAATGCACGCTTTTTAAGGTGAATATCATTTGTAACTTGATAACATTGTAAACTATTTTCCAGATAAAAACGTTATTGTGAGAATTTTAAGATAAATAAAGTTATACCAACATATCCAATAAATAGAAAAAAATTATCTTATCATAAGAAAGATTACTGAATTTTTAGTATATTCAACTTGTTACCTAGGTTATATTTCTTTTTTGTTCAAATGTGACAACTTTCCGAATGTTTAATTTGGTATAAAATGTAGCAAATGATTATAAATGGAATCCCGCAAGACAGAGAAATTCTCTGATCTGGAATAAAGGCTAAACTAACAAATGTAAGGAAATTGAATGAGAAAGCTACGATTGGAACTATTGGATAAAGTGGTGTACGGTATTTTAAATCTGCTTGTTCTACTTGTTGATTCATATGCCCCTCCCCCCATATTTTTTTGTATGTGTTAATTAGATTTCATTCGGTACTTTTAATCATTAGCGGGGTGAAAAACATACTCGGTTTATTTTGTTGTGAACTGAGTATGTAAAGGAAAAACTAACTATGACTAAATACCTTAGAATGTTTATTAACATAGTGAAGGAAACGCGATTCTTTCACTATGTTAATAATTTTGTTGTTAGTAAAACGTTCTGAAAAAGCATATCATTTTTTCTTTTTGTCGAAAAAATTAGAATTTTACGATGATATTTGTGAATAATAATTTACAGAATCTTTCTAGCAAACTAGTAAGAAGAAAGGTACAATGATAGAAGTTGCGCCTTTAAATAATTGATATAATGGAGTTTGGTTTATGATGAAAAAGTTAAAATATATTTTTATTTTCGGTATTATATTTGCTGTCGTGTTTTTTTTCGAGAAAGATAAAATTATGAGAAAGGCACAAGAATTACGGTTAGACCTTTTCTCTGAGATGAAAGAAAGTGCAATGATTACAGAGGTTCCGTTTATTAGACAGTTACCTGAATTACCTAGAGGTTGTGAAGTGACAAGTTTAGCTATGCTACTGCAACATAAAGGTGTACAAGTAGATAAGATGCAACTTGCTAGTGAGATTCATCGCGTCCCATTTGAACAAAATGGTTTGCATGGAAATCCTTATGAGGGATTCGTTGGAAATATTTATACGAAAGCTGAGCGAGGATACGGTGTATACAATCAACCAATTTTTAATTTAGCAGAAAAATATGTTCCTGAAAAAGTAATTAATTTAACGGGCAGAGACGTGCAAGATCTATATAAAGTAATTAGTTCTGGTTCTCCGGTATGGGTAATTATTAATACAACGTTTAAACCATTAGCTGAAAGTAGTTTTGAAACATGGAATACGAGTTCAGGTGAAGTGAAAATTACATATTATGAGCATAGTGTTGTAGTAATTGGATATGATCAAAACTTTGTATACGTAAATGATCCTCTTGCAAACAATCCACGAAAAGCTGTTCCTCGTGCTGAATTTGAAAAGGCGTGGGAGCAAATGGGGAAACAAGCGATTACTATTTTATAAAGTGAAAAGTCATCTTGAGATGGCTTTTTCTTTTTGAATATTTATCATAGAAAATTCTGAAAATTCTTTCGGAAGTTAACAGTTCACGCTATACTAACATTTAACTTGGTAAAGAAGGGGAGAAGAGAAATGGATGTCGCAAAGGAACTTGTTTTATCAAAGAATCAGTTGATTGAGTGGAGAAGGCATTTTCATAAGTATCCAGAGTTATCTTTTCAAGAGGAAAAAACATCTCAATTTGTATTCGACATACTTCGGGAAATCCCGTATTTAGAAGTCTCAAGGCCTACTAAATATAGTGTAATGGCAAGGTTAATTGGTAAGCAGCCTGGTAAAATTATCGCGGTTCGTGCTGATATGGATGCTCTTCCTATTCATGAAGAAAATAAGTTTGATTTTATTTCTACATATCCAGGTGTGATGCATGCGTGTGGTCACGATGGTCACATGGCAATATTGCTTGGTGTAGTACATAAGTTGGTAGAGAGAAGAGAGAAAGTTAAAGGAGAGATTCGCTTTTTATTTCAACATGCAGAAGAAAACTTTCCGGGCGGTGCAGAGGAAATGGTCGCAGCGGGAGTGATGGCAGGTGTGGATTACATTATTGGTGCTCATCTTTGGGCGTCATTAGAGGTTGGAAAAGTAGGTGTAATTTATGGTCCTGCGATGGCGGCGCCGGACGTTTTTAAAATTACGATAGAGGGAAAAGGTGGGCATGCTGGAATTCCGCATGAAACAGTTGATAGTATCGCCATTGGTGCACAAGTTGTTTCGCAAATTCAGCAAATTGTATCTCGCCTCACGAATCCGTTAGATTCTCTCGTAGTATCTGTTACACAATTTCATTCTGGGACAACTCATAATGTTATCCCGGAACAAGCGGAGATTGAAGGGACAGTGAGAAGTTTAAGGCATGAATTAAGAGAAGAAACAAAGAAGAAGCTTGAAAGGATTGTAAAACATATTACAGAATCCTACGGTGCTAAGTATACATTTTCTTATGAGTATGGATATCGACCAGTTGTGAACGATTATGAAGTTACAGAGCTTATTGAACATACGGCATTACAGCTGTATGGAAGAGAGAGAGTTGTTCGTTTACAACCAACGATGGCAGGAGAAGATTTTTCGGCATTTTTACAAAAGGCACCAGGAACATTCTTTTTTATTGGGGCAGGCAATGAAGAGAAGGGAATTATATATCCGCATCACCATCCTCGTTTTACAATTGACGAAGACGCATTACCAATTGGAGTGGAAGTCTTTGTATCATCCATTATGAATTTTATAAGTAAAGGAGAATGAGATGAAGAAAATACACGTGCTAGCACGTGTATGTAGTTTGTTTCCTCGTCAAATTATTACGAAGCAAGGTGCGATTGCGGGGATTGGGTTGTTGGTTGTCACGTATATCAATTTAGCTGGTTCTACTATAGCTACGATGTTTCCGGGTGTCCCGCAGTGTATAAAAGATGTGAATATAGGTATAGCCGCATTGTTAGTTAATATTATTGTGATGTTTGTAGTTAGTGGGTTCACAAAAAATGTATCTGTAAAGACAGACAATATAATAGTAGAAAAGTGATTCATGTGTTAGAGCTATCTTTGAAAAGAGATAGCTCTTTTTTGTATATATTTTCTTCTATTAGCGGAATCTAACTAAAAACTTGTTGAAAAGGAAGTTAGGTGGGGAAATTGTTAGAGCTAAAAGGTAACTTGTTTGAAGTTATGAAGGAAATTAGAGATGAGTTAGGTTCACCTAATGATTTAACAATTAGAGAAGTTGCTCTTGCTGGTAGCATTACACGTTGTGCGGTTGTTTTTTTATGTGGATTGACAGATAAGGATAATGTTTATAAATACGTAGTTCGTACACTTCAATATGAAGAAATACCAAATGAAGCAGCTGTGGTTCAGACATTGTTGGATCGTTTTATTTCTATTGCAGAAGTAAATACTGAAACAACATTTGCTAAAATTATTAACTCGATTTTAGCGGGGGATGCAGTTGTATTAATTGATAATATTCAAACGGCTATTGTTGTTAACAGTAGGGCTTGGGAGAAAAGAAGTCTAGAACCGCCAGTGACAGAAGATTTAATACGTGGACCGAGAGTTGGATTAAATGAAGATATTAATGTGAATAAAATGTTAATTCGCCGTGGTTTACGTGATCCGAAGTTACGGTTTCAATCTTATATTATGGGGAAGCGATCGCAGAAAGAAGTAACCCTAGTATATATAGAAGATATTATTAACCCTTACATCGTAAAAGAGCTAGATCGGCGTCTTCAATCAATAGTGACAGATGTCATTTTTGAGACAGGAACGATTGAGCAATTAATTCAAGATAATAATTTGTCTCCATTTCCGCAGTTTTTAAATACAGAAAGACCAGATAATATAGTGGCTGCATTGGCGAAAGGGAAAGCGGCCATTTTAGTAGATGGGTCACCATTTGCTCTTATAGCTCCACTAGTGTTTGTTGATATTTTTCAATCTGTAGAAGATCATTATGAGCGTTGGGTAATTGGAACGTTATTAAGAATTTTACGTATGGGATCAGGTATCGCTGCTGTTTTATTACCTGCCATGTACGTAGCGCTTGTATCGTATCATCAAGGGCTCATCCCATCTAAACTAGCTTATTCTATTGCGGGAGCGAGAGAAGGGGTGCCATTTCCTGCTTATATTGAAACCCTAATGATGGCATTAACGATGGAATTAATACGAGAAGCCGGGATTAGGCTTCCGAAACCGATGGGGCAAACAATTGGTATCGTAGGTGGTCTTGTAATTGGAGAAGCGGCAGTAAATGCGGGGATTGTAAATCCGTTTTTAGTAATTATTATTGCGGTTACCGCAATTGCTACATTTTCACTTCCTGTATATAGCATTACGATTACATTTCGAATTTTACTTTTCGTCTTCGTGTTAGCTGCAACTGCTTTTGGGTTGTACGGAATCATTTTAGCTCTTATTGCACTTGCGGTTCATATTACAAATTTAAAGAGTGTTGGGGTTCCGTATACAACACCTATTGCTCCTGCTTTTTATAAAGATTGGGAAGAAGAATTGGTTCGCCTACCAAAATCAATGTTAAAAGAGAGACCGGAATATTTACAAACAAAAGATTCTACAATACGTCCAAAGGAGCGAAAATAATTGAAACCATTTGAGTATGGCGATGAAGAGATTGGATCTCGGGAAATTGGCTTTGCGGTATCGTCAACCATTATTGGTATAGGGGCATTGTCTATGCCGAGAGATATTGCCGATCAAACTTTATTTTCGGACGGTTGGATTATTTTACTTTTGGGTGGATTGATATGTGCGGTTTTAGGTTGGTTTGTAACGAGGGTAGCTATTTTATTCCCAAAACAAAACTTTGTTCAATATACAAGTGCGCATTTGACGAAACCTGTTGCGTACACAATTAGTAGTATTTTAGTATTAACGTTTGCAGCTTTGACAGCATATGAATCGCGAATGATTGCGGTTATTTCACAAACATATTTATTTAGTGATACACCAATACAGCTATTGTCTTTCTTCTTCTTATTAGTTGTTATTTATGGAGTAGCAGGATCGAGAGCGGCTTTATTAAGGTTAAATGTTCTATTCTTACCAATTGTTTTAATTGCGATAGTGCTTCTTTCTTTATTGAATGTGAACTTAATGGAAATAGATAATTTACTACCGGCTTTTCAAACGAATGTCAGTCAGTATGCTGTAGGAGTTAAGAATTCTATTTTTACATTCATCGGATTTGAGGTAGCTCTGTTTTATGCTGTGTTGTTGAACGATAAGACAGCGAAAAAAGCGCCAATGGCAGTTGCAAAAGCGGTGATAGTAAACGTGTTGTCATACATTTTAATTTATGTAACTTGTATTAGTGTTTTTACGTATATGACAACACGTGGATTGACATATCCAACAATTGAATTAGGGAAAGAAATTGAAATTGGTGGAGGGTTTTTAGAAAGATTTGATGCGATTTTTTTTACTACTTGGATTATTACTATTTATAATACTACAGCAATGTATTATGACGTCGCATCTTTATTATTTTGTGCTATGTTTCCGAAAGTGAAGAAACATATTTTCATTTTTGTAAGTGCCCCGATTATTTTTATGGTGAATATGATACCTAGTAATTCGAAAGAATTGTCAAATTACGGGACTTATTTAGCTTGGATAGATATGGGGTTTGTCGTGCTAGCGCCTTTGTTAGTTTTTATTGTATATAAAATAAAAAGAAGGAATGGTAGAAATGAAACACCTTCTTAAAATTATAATGGTTATGGTTTTAGCTGGATCTATAAGTGGGTGCTCTGAGTTAGAAGAAATAGAAGAAAGAGGATTTGTAGTAGGTGCAGCTTACGATATTGTAAAGGCAAAGAAAGCAAATCCAATTATGAAAGGGACGTATCAGATGGTACTTCCCAGTAAGTTAGCGCAGCAAGGTGGACAAGGTGATGGAGATGGCGAAAATTATATTAATGTTAGTGCGAAAGCAGATAGTGTGTTTGAACAAATAAGAATTATTGCTAAAAAGATTAGTCGTACATTATTTTTTCCGCATATACAAGTAATTATTTTCTCTGAAGAATTACTATCGAAACCGTATATTTTACAAAATACGTTGGATGTATATATTCGTGATCATGAGATGAGAAGAAATATTCGTTTGTTTGTTTCTAAGAAAAATGCAGAAGCTATTTTAAAACAAAGTGCAAAACCTGAAAATTTACCAGCGCAATACATTGATATGTTAGCTGAGCATCCTCCGAAAAATGCTCAAATGATCGAGGCTGCAAGAATTGGTGAGGTACAGCAAAAAATGATTGCTAACCAAAGTTTCGTATTACCTATTCTCGAACTAACAAAACAAGGGGTACAAATGAATGGGGCAGCGCTGTTTCGTGGGAAGGATAATAAGTGTGTAGGCAGTTTAAGTGGAGAACAAACATTAGGAATGAATTATATAATAGGTAAAAAAATTGGAGGTTTTTTTACTATCCGCAAAAAAGACCAGCTTATTACATATGAAATTCATAAGATGCACCGAAAGATTAAAGTATCTACGGAAAATGCTACAAAACCAAAGTTTAATATTCACTTATCTCTGGAAGGTACATTGGCTGAGTTGCACTTTAGTGATCATAAAAAGGTTTTGAATGAAAAGCGTTTAGAGAAGGATATTTCAGAGGAAATGGAGAAACGCATCCAAAAATCGATTAAGCTTGTTCAAAAAAAATATAAGGTAGATGTATTAGCATTAGGGGAAGTATATAAGCGACATAATTATAAAGAGTGGAAAAAGATAAGTAAGAATTGGGATCAAGGCGAAAATTACTTTAGTAATGCTGAAATTACTGTTCATGTTCATCCAACAATTGCACATTCAGGTTCAGCTTTACCGAAGAGAGTGAAATAAGGTGGTGGAAGTTGTTTACTGGATTGGGAATTAGTTGCACGATATTAATGGCGGTTCTTCCAGGGACTATATATTTTATTCATAAAAAACTTACAACGTATGGTGCCCAGCCGTGGAAAAAGGATGCGCAAAAAAAGAAACCTGAATAAGTTTCAGGTTTCTTTTTTTGCACAAAGCATATGTTGAAGGGGGATACCTTCTATGTATACTTTGCTTATACAAGCCCTAACCAATGTACCAATTGTGTAGAGAGGAATGTAACAACAATTGCAATAACAGTAGGGATTGCGAACGATAAGAATGTCCATTTTGCACTTTTTGTTTCTTTATATATGTTAACTAGTGTTGTTCCACACGGGAAATGAAGGAGTGAGAACAACATTGTGTTTAACGCTGTCAACCAAGTCCAACCATTTTCTAAGAATAGATTTTTAATTTGATTAAAATCATCTATTTCAGTTAAAGCGCCAGTTGATAAGTAAGACATTAATAAAATCGGGATGACAATTTCATTAGCTGGTAGCCCAAGAATGAATGCAGCTAGAATAAAACCGTCAAGTCCTAGTAATTTAGCAAATGGATCTAGGAAGTTTACGAAATGCATAAGTAAGCTTGTGTCACCGACGAAAATATTAGCAAGTATCCAAGTTAATACAGCGGCAGGTGCAGCTACAATTACAGCTCGTTTTAAAACATATATTGATTTATCAAGCGTTGAACGCACAATTGTATTCCAAATTTTAGGTTTGCGGTATGGTGGTAACTCTAACGTATAGTGAGTTGGAACGCCTTTTAGAGCAGTTTTTGATAAAACCCAAGAAACAGTTAAAGTTACAATAACGCCAATTACAACCATTCCAACGACAACGCCGGCAGTAACAAGTGTTTGCATGCTGCCTGTATATCCAGCAGCCATAAATAATGAAGCCATTAAGATTAATGTAGGCCAGCGTCCATTACATGGGACGAAGTTGTTTGTTAAAATGGCAAGCATACGCTCACGTGGTGATTCGATAATACGTGTTGACATAATAGCGGCAGCGTTACATCCGAACCCCATTGCCATAGTTAAAGATTGTTTCCCATGCGCGCCAGAGCGTTTAAATAAACGATCCATGTTAAACGCAACGCGTGGTAAATATCCATAGTTTTCTAATAGGGCAAACATAGGGAAGAAGATTGCCATAGGTGGTAACATAACGCTAATAACGGCTCCGGTACCACGGAATAAACCAAGTATTAAAACACCATGTAGCCATTCTGGTGCATGCATTGCTTGGAACCAAGATGTTAAATATCCTTCGACCCAGCCAAAAAATTCAGCAATCATCTCGGATGGCACGTTAGCACCGGCGATTGTAAGATAAAAAATAATAGATAAAATACCGAGCATAATTGGAAATCCCCAAATAGGAGAAGTGAAAATCTTATCTAATCTTTCTGAACGATATAATTTGTCAGTATTCGTATATTGGACAGCTTCTTTACATATACTTGCGGAGGTTCGATAAATATCTCCGACAATGTCATCTCGTATGTCCTCTTTTGAAAGTGTTTGTGCATGTTGAACAATATAGTCCAGCGGAAGAGCTTTACTGGCTGAGTGAGATTCCATTTATTATGACCTCCCTTACAAGTGGTTCGTTATGATGTTTTTGAAGTGCAGTTAAGAAATTTTTATCTCCATCTAAAATACGTAGCGCAATCCAACGTGCTGGATACGTATTGCCGAACACTTTATAAATTTGTGGTTCTAATTCTTGAATCATATTTTCGATTTTTTCATTATAAGTAATTTTAATTGGTGTTGGAATGATTTTTTTATTTGCTACTTTAGCAACGACGCTTAGTAAATGTCCGATACCAACTCGGTTTCGGGCTGAAATTTTAACTACCGGTACACCGAGTGATTTTGCTAATTTCTTTTCGTCAATAATGATTCCTTTTTTCTCCGCTTCATCAATTAAGTTAATACAAATGACCACATCGTTTGTCATTTCCATCACTTGGAGTGCTAAATTTAAATTTCTTTCCATTGCAGTTGCGTCTATAACAACTACAGTTACTTCTGGTTTTTCAAATATAATATAATCTCGTGCGACTTCTTCATCTGCCGAATTTGAATACAGTGAGTAAGTTCCAGGTAAATCTATTATTGTATATATATTTCCGCCATGCTTATATTCCCCTTCAGCCTTTAAAACAGTTTTCCCCGTCCAGTTTCCAGTATGTTGTTTTAAGCCTGTTAAAGTATTAAATAATGTACTTTTCCCGGTATTCGGGTTACCAGCTAACGCAATGCGATGGTTACTCATCTGAAATCATCTCCTATTAATACCCCGAAAATAAGGGAGCTTTCTTCACTACGCAGTGCAATAGTTGTGTTGCTTACTTGATAAGCGACTGGGTCTCCAAGTGGGCTGCGTTGTAATACTTTAATTGTCGCTCCAGGAAAAAAGCCTAAATCTAATAAACGTCGTTTCATAGTTCCTTCTAATTGTATCTTCTCAATTTGTACAAATTCCCCTGTTCTGAATTCGGAAAGGGGTTTAGTATTAGCCGATACCATAAAAGTTACCTCATCTCTATATTTTTAGTTTTAGTTTAAAAAGTTTCCTTAGGTAAACTTTTTGATACTAATATAGTAGACTACATTTAATGATGCTGTCAATTAGTACTTTAAAAATATTCAAATTTTTTTAGAATTGTTCCAATTTATTGAGTTGTACCGAAAAATATTACTGAAATTCTTCTTAATGTAAATAAAGTAAGAGTGTAAACTTTTAAAAATATAGTGGATTTGTAAATATAGTTTTAACTTAAAGGGAAAAATAAAGAAAAATATTTACATTGGATTTACATTGTTAAGAATAAATTTACAATACTGCGTGTTTAGTGTGGGTTTTGTTGGCTTTTTTAACTGTAAATGTTGGAATGCCTAGCTTTTATGGGATGTTATCTCTATTTACTTAAACTTAAAAATTGCTTAACACTCACATAATATTGTTGTCCTACAATGAATTTGTGTTCGAAAGAAGATGAATTCGAAAAGTGATAATCCAAATGGGGGTACAAGACATGATTATGAAAAAGGGTATTAAATTTTCTTTAGCGGCTTTAGTTGTTGCAGGTGCATTAGTTGGATGTGGAAAAGCAGAAAGTACGGATAATAAGGAAGCTGCTAAAGGTAGCGATGCAAAACAAGAATTATCAGGTACGATTGCAGCGGCTGGCTCTACAGCTCTTCAACCTCTTGCGGAGGAAGCTGGAAAGAAATTCATGGAGAAAAATTCAAAAGTTTCTATTCAAGTTCAAGGTGGCGGTAGTGGAACTGGGATTAACCAAGTAGCATCTGGTGCAGTACAAATTGGTAATTCGGATGTTCCGGCTTCAGATAAAATAAAAGATGCTGAAAAAGCGAAAGAATTAGTAGATAACAAGGTAGCGGGTATCGCATTCGCGCTTGTCGTAAATAAAGATGTAAAAGTTGATAACTTAACAGCAAAACAAGTACAAGATATCTTCACTGGAAAAGTGACGAACTGGAAAGAGTTAGGCGGAAAAGATGAGAAAATCAATGTAATTAATCGTCCAGCTTCATCTGGTACACGTGCTACATTTGAAAAAACAGTTATGAAAGAAGCTAAAATTAATGATGGAACTGGTACAACACAAGATTCTAACGGTGCAGTAGAGCAAGCAATTAACTCTACTCCAGGTTCAATCAGCTATTTAGCAATGTCTTACATGGTTGGCGATAAAAAAGGTGCATTGCAAACTGTGAAAATTGATGGTGCTGAACCGAAAGTTGAAAACATCTCTGCTGGTAAATATCCATTCTGGTCTTACGAGTACATGGTAACTAAAGGTGAGGCAAAAGAAGCGACAAAAGCTTACATTGACTATGTAAAAGGTAAAGATTTCGAAAAACAAGTAGAAGATATGGGTTACATCCCAATGTCTAAATTAAATAAGTAATAAAATTTTATGGGGCTGGCTGCAAGGCCAGTCCTGTTCATTTCAATCTATGAAGTGGGGTCTGTCCTGTGATGAAGGGGAAAAAACAAATTAATTACGTAAAGAGTGAATATATAGGTAGATCACTTGTTACGTTTTGCGGTATCTTTATTGTTTTAATTACATTAGCTATTATTGCATTTATTTGCGGCAAAGGAATTCAATCTTTCACGCAAAGTGGTATCTCATTTTCTGAGGTGTTAACTTCGACAAAATGGAATCCAAATGCTGATCAAGGTACGTATGGTGCTGTAATCTTTATTGTCGGTTCGACGCTTGTGTCGCTAGGTGCTGTTGTCATTAGTGCACCAATTGCTATAGCTCTTGCTATATTCATGAATTTAATTTCGCCGAAGTTTGGGAATAAAGTATTAAAGCCTGTTTTAGAATTATTAGTTGGTATTCCATCAGTTGTATACGGATTATTAGGGGTTACGATCTTGGTTCCTCTATTACGTGATTCGTTTGGTGGAGTGGGCTTTAGTTTAATTGCGGGTATTATTGTCCTGAGTATTATGATTTTACCTACTATTGCTAGTATTGCCTCTGATGCAATACGCTCTGTTCCGTTTGATTACTTGGAAGCTTCTTACGGTCTAGGATCGACGAAATGGCAAGCGATTAGCCGAGTTATTGTTCCTGCTGCAAAACAAGGGATTTTAACAGGTATAGTTTTAGGGTTAGCGCGTGCTTTTGGTGAAGCGTTAGCGGTTCAAATGGTAATCGGGAACACGATTAAATTACCGGAAGGAATATATAGTCCGACAGCAACGTTAACTGGTATTCTGACAATGGATATGACGAATACATTGAACGGAACAGCTTGGAACAACGCGCTATGGACGTTAGCAATGATTTTACTTGTTATTTCATTCCTGTTTATTTTAGTAATTCGAGCGATTGGTCAAAGAGGTGAGCGATAATAATGAATGCAAGAACGGTAAATAAAGTTTGGACAGGTATCTTTTATGCGGTTGCAGCTTTAGTTGTAGCTTTGCTGGCTTTTTTAATGTACGAAATTCTGCAAAAGGGATGGGGATTTTGGGATCCTAGTTTCTTATTCGGAGAACCAAGCAATACAAGAGCTGGTGGAGGAATTGGTCCACAGTTATTCAATTCTTTCTACATGCTTGTTATAACACTTATTATATCTATTCCTCTTGGATTAGGGGCTGGAATATATTTAGCGGAGTATGCAAAACAAGGTCGTTTTTTAAGTTTTGTTCGTTTATGTATTGAAACAATGGCGTCTTTACCTTCTATTGTTGTTGGACTATTTGGCTTATTAGTATTTGTTACAATGACAGGCTGGGGATATACAGTAATGGGTGGAGCTCTTGCTTTAACTATTTTGAATTTACCTGGTTTAACACGTGTTTGTGAAAATGCGATTTCTGAAGTTCCTCATAATGTAAAAGAGGCGAGTCTTGGACTAGGTGCAACGAAATGGCAAACAATTGCCCGTATCATTATTCCGTCGTCGTTACCACAAATCATTACAGGTATTATTTTAGCGGCAGGCCGTATATTCGGTGAAGCTGCGGCGTTAATTTATACAGCGGGTTTAACATCACCTATTTTAAATTCAGCAGCGGACTTCTCGAGCCCCTCGCATCCTTTAAATCCATTTAGACCAGCTGAAACGTTAGCTGTTCACATTTGGAAATTAAACTCTGAAGGGATTATCCCAGATGCGAAGTTAATTGCAACAAAATCTGCAGCTGTATTAATTATTATGGTATTACTCTTTAATATCATTTCTCGTTTCGTAGCATCTGTATTACACAAGCGTTTTACAGGAACGAAAAGAAAAAGTAAAACGACAAAGAAGGTAAAAGCGGCATAAATTGAAGGTAAGAACTCTCTGTTTATAAACAGGGAGTTTTTTTACGGCCATTTTGATGTTAGCAGGAAAAGAAGGAGAGTTGGTGAATGGGAAACTTGATATACGGATGTTGGGATGAAAGTGTTCTTTCTGCAAATGTCGGGATTTCCTGGATCAGGTAAATCGACACTTTCTAAGTATAGCGCTAAGTTAACAGGTGCAGTTATTGGAGGTCATGACCTCGTGAAATCAGCATTATTAAAATCATTAACGGCAAAAGGAAGTGAATCAACAGTTGTTGGGGGAGTCTCCTATTATATTGAGTGGGAACTGATAGGTTTTTTGTTAGAACAAGAACATAGTGTTATATTAGATAGTCCATGTCTCTATGATGGGATGGTTGAAAAGGGAATAGGTTTATATCAGAAGTATGGTGCTACATATAAATATATTGAATGTTATCTTAATAATATAGAAGAAATTAATCGTAGGTTACAAACACGTGAATATAAGATAAGTCAGTAGAATCAGAAGTAGCGTTTGAAAAAAGTGGCTAGATGGCAGTAAGAGACCCTCCAATGATGAATATCTTCTTGTAGATTCTGGTAAGCTACTAGAGCAATATGCCCCGAAAATAATGAGTTATATCGGTAGATAAATAAAAAGGCGTTATCTTCATTCGAGAAGATAACGCCTTTTAGTTTAAATATCAGGTGTTTCTGTAGAAGTACTTATTTTTCTGCGGGAGCGTCTTTTTCGCCCGATTTTATCTAATAGTTCATACATAACGGGAACGACTACTAATGTAAGAACGGTTGAGACTGCCAAACCACCGATTACAACGACGGCCAGACTTTTGGATACCATACTTCCTGCTTGAGATTGACCGAATAGGAGTGGTAGCATAGCGACGATTGTTGTTATAGCTGTCATAATAATTGGGCGTAATCTAGTAGATCCTGCTTCTAGTAAGGCTTCTCTTGTTTCCATACCGTTTTCCCGATTTTGTTGTACTCTTTCTATTAATACAATAGCATTTGTAACGACAATCCCGATTAACATTAATGCGCCGATTAATGAATTTACGTCAACAGGTGTTCTTGAAATGATTAATCCTAAAATACCGCCGACAGCAGCTAATGGTAAAGAGAATAAAATCGCGAAAGGAGCACGTGCTTGCCCGAAGGTGATAACCATAATTAAATATACAATCCCAATTGCAATCCCCATAATTTTGAATAAATCTGTGAAGTTCTCTTGCATAGACTCGGTAGCGCCTGCGATATTTACTTTTGCTCCGTTAGGTAAATCTAAGTCGGTTATAGCCTTATTTACTTCTGCGCTTACTTTACTTAAATCTTCACTTGAAGCTTCTGCAGTAATTTGTATCGTTTCTTTCCCATCTTTATGAAAGATTTCTGTTTGAAGTTGCTTTTCTGAAATAGTTGCAATGTCTTTTAAAGGAATAGGTCCGTTAATAGGTGAGAGTATATTTGTGTTTAAAATATCTTCTTGTTTGTTAATGGATGCCTTTTTATGTTCTATCATAATAGTTATTTTTTCATTATTGATTGAAATTTCCCCAATAGGAGATTTCTTCATAAGGAATGATACTTGTTGTGCTACTAATTCTGGTGTTAAACCGAGTTGTTCCGCCTTTGTTTGATCGATATGAATTTGCCATTCTTTTTTAGAGTCTTCTATATTTGTTTTTACTTTAGAGAGAGCGTCCATACTTTTTAGTTTTGTTTCGACGATGTTAGCGGCCTTTTTTAAATTTGTCTCGTTAGTAGCGGCTACGTTAAATTGTAAGTTGTTTCCGCCTCCGGAGTCAGAGTAACTAGTTTTTATATAATCAAGTTCAGCTGGTTCAAAAGCATTATGCTCTTTTTTTAATTCTTTAATATATTGGTCGATATCAGATCCCTTTTTAAAGACTACAAATATAGTTGCAAGATTGTTTTTAGTTGTCTGTCCCCATTGTGCATCTTCTGCGCTAGATCCCATTCGCAAAATAACATCTGTTACATCAGAATTAGAGAGTAGTTTCTTTTCGAAATCAAAGGCTTTTTGTTTTTTAGCTTCAGAATCATAATCGGTTGGAAATGTCATGTTAACGGATAGCATTGTATCGTCCTCAGACTTTATGTTCGCTTTCGGTAGTAATATGTAGGCTGCAATGGATCCTGCAAACAATAAAAAAGAAGTGAGTAGAATGATAAACTTATGAGAAAGAGCCCACTTTAATGTAGCGACATATCGCGGTGAAGAATGAGAATTGCGACGTTTTGTTTTTTTGAGTAGTAAAAAAGCCATAAGTGGAACAACTGTTAACGCAACGATTAAAGAAGAAAGGATAGAATATACAACTGCTAATACCATAGGTAACATTAGTTTTCCAATTACTCCCGATACGAGACCGATAGGTAAAAAAACGGCGACTGTTGTTAAAGTAGAAGAGGTAATTGCGACTGCGACCTCTTTCGTTGCTTCAAGAATAATATTTTTAGAGAAGGTTTCTTTTTGTAAACGCCGGAAAATGTTCTCGATGACAACGATACTATCATCGACGAGACGTCCCACAGCAACGGCTAAGCCACCAAGAGTTAGAATGTTAAGTGTGATGTTGGATTGATGGAGTAAAAATAGTGTTAATAAAATAGATAGCGGAATACTAACGACAGCGATGAGTGTTGTTCGGAAGCTGCGTAAAAAGATTAAGATAATGAGAGTTGCAGCAATTGCCCCAAGGATTACTTCTTTTCCCATACTAGTAACAGCATTTTCAACTTGTTCATGAGTTGAAGCTAGAAGTTTAATAGAAAACTGATCTTTATATTGCTTGCTTATATCTTTAATCTTTTTATCAATCTCTTTTCCAATTGCAACCGCGTTTTTACTCGGCTCTTTCATGATGACTAATCCTGTTCCTTCTTCTCCGTTTATGTGCGAGATTGTATCATGATGTTGTTTTAGTTCAATTTGAGCGACATCTTGTAACTTTACTTGAGGTGTAACGGTAATATTTTTAATGTCATTTACATTTTTTATATCTCCGATGACCCGAAGGTTGTATTCTTCCTTATTAACGGTAATTGCTCCGGCCGGAGTGGAAGTTTCTTTTCCTTGTAAAACTTTTAATACTTGCTCTGATGTTACGTTTTTATCTTTTAGTTGGTTAGGGTCAAGTACGATGGATAATTCGGAAGTTGATTTTCCGAAAAACATAACATTGGCAACACCATCAATGCTTTCGAGTTGTGGTACGATTTCTTTCTCGATTTGTTTTTCGTCAGCTTTTGAAAATCCGTTCTGCTTTTGGATGGTAATTTGAGCGAGTGGAATCATAGAAGTATTTAATTGGCTAACTACAGGCTTAGTTACATCTTTAGGTAATTTAATTGTATTAATTGTTTTTTCGACTTCGCGTGCCGCGTCTTTCATATTTGCCTTTGATGTATATGCAATGTCGATGCGTGATAATCCCTCGTTTGTGGAAGAAGTGATGCCGTCGATATGTTCTAAACTACGAAATTGTTTTTCAAGGGGATCAGTTACGTCCTTGGTCATCGTTTCAGCATCGAGCCCTTGAGATAATGTCGTGACAGTTATTGCGGGGTTATCGATGCTTGGTAAAAATTCCATAGGTAATTTAGGGCCGGAATAAACGCCAAGTATGGAAATGAGAAAAACCATGATAATAATAGCGGCTCGGTTTTTTAATGAAAATTTTGTTAACCTATCCATAAGATAATTCCTCCATTAGTTTATTTATAGTTTTGTGGGCACTTTCTTACTATATAACAAAAATTGGATATCTTTCATTAATTAAATGTAAAAAAATTCTAACAATAATCTTAAGGTAATATTTCGAGGGGAAGTTCGTTATTTGTGGAAGTAAAGTTCCTGATTGGCGAGAAAAAGCATTAATTAAAGTTTTGCTTTAGTATAGTGGTCTCGTTTTTTGTTACTCTACATTTAAATGGTTATTTGTCCTTCTTAAGTAGAACTGTGGTAATTGTAAAATTTAAAAAGGAAAGGACTAAAGGTTAGGAACTTATTGTGAAATACCGCCTGGTTGATGATAGTGTATAGTAACTTGTATACAATCAAAATGAATGTTTTCAGTAGAAAGGATAATGGTTCTTTCTATAGAAGAAAGTAGGATAGATAACTTTTTGTATTTTTTTTATAAAAAATACTTGTTATTTAAAAACCATGATGGTATATTAATAAACGTCGCTGATGCGGAAACGCAGAAAACGACAAAAAAGAAATTAAAAAACATAGTTGACATCGAAAAATGAAGATGTTAATATGATGAAGTCGCTTCTGAAGCGGCGGACAAGTTCTTTGAAAACTGAACGAAACAAACAACGTAAACGTCAATTTTTATTT
>NZ_JBFPJI010000503.1:0-1385 GCF_040838205.1 Bacillus sp. S4 | reverse complement strand
ACAATAAGGTTATAATTTTTTGGCGAACTTTTCACATACATATTACCAGGAGGGAAAAAAGATGGCAAAATATACAATCGTTGACAAAGATACTTGTATCGCATGCGGTGCTTGTGGTGCTGCTGCACCAGACATTTATGACTATGATGATGAAGGTATTGCATTTGTAACATTAGACGATAACCAAGGTATCGTTGAAATTCCAGATGTATTAATTGAAGATATGATGGATGCATTCGAAGGTTGTCCAACTGACTCAATTAAAGTTGCTGACGAATCATTTGATGGCGACTCTTTAAAATTCGAATAGTCTTTTATTAACTTCAAACCCCCCTCATAAGTATGAGGGGGGTTTTTGCTCTCTTTTTCATTCTCACTAACAAAAAAACCATTGGCAGCGTAACTGCTAATGGTTTAATATTTTTAAGCATTTTTCATTTTTGCAAATACCCATACTTTCAAGCGTGAAAATAATGCTACAAATACAATTGTTACAACAATTCCTTTAATTACATTAAACGGTAATATCGCCGTTACAATAGTTTGTCGCATAATATCACTAGACATAGCTGGTGAATTTAAAAACCAAGTGTACGCTGGTAAAATAATAAAGTAGTTTAACACACTCATAATAACTGTCATAGTAATTGTGCCTAGCATTAATCCTGTCGTTAAACTTTTTACTGTGCGATACTTTCGGAATAAGAATGCTGCTGGACCAATAAATAAACATCCCGCTATAAAGTTTGCTACTTCTCCTACTGGTACTCCCGTTAAACTTCCTTGAATCCCGTAATGCAAAATATTTTTTATCGCTTCTACAATTACACCTGCAATTGGACTAAAAATTATCGCCGCAATTAAAGCTGGCACATCACTAAAATCAATTTTTAAAAATGGCGGAAGCCCTGGGAATGGAAAATCCAACATCATTAGTAAATACGCAATACTACTTAGCATCGCTACACTCACCATCTGCACTACACTGTTTTTTTGTTTCATCTTTCTCTCTCCTTTTCCATCGATCTTCTCATGGAAAGTGGAAAGGTTCTGCTATGCCTATTTTTTCATAGAACGAAAAAACCCTTTGTGATTTACACAAAGGGAGAATTTTAAGGCACATCAAACAGACGTTCAAATACTTATCTTTTTTGAACGCTTGAACCTCCATCTTCTCCCATCCAGACTGTACTGTCGGCTTTGGAATCACACCAAATCCTGCCTTAACGGCTCGCGGGCTTAGAACGAAATTATTAACTGTTCATCACCGCCGGTCGGGATTTTCACCCTGCCCCGAAGATAGACCGATATTCTATTTTCCATTTCATTATACAACAACATGATCGTATTGTGAACAAAAAAAGCGTAACTTATTAAAAATAAGT
>NZ_JBFPJI010000054.1:0-17313 GCF_040838205.1 Bacillus sp. S4 | reverse complement strand
TCTCTATGCTCTCTTGAAAATGCCATCTTTTTAATGACTTCAGGATACATAAAACACCCTCTCCATTTCACATAAACTTCTTCATCCCGGAAATAGAACTTACGTTCGCATAAAAGATTATAAAATATTCAGCCATAAAAAACAAACAAAATATTATCAAATTTTAATTTCTTTCTTTTGGGAATATTTCAACATTATATTACCATACTCATTTTTTAAATACATATATATTTTTGGTAGTTTTTTGAATAAATCTTCCAATTCAATCAGAAAATAATGGCAAAAAAGAAGAGGAGTATACATATGGATACCGTAACATTAGCAAGGGCATTTTTTGGTTCTTCATTAGCATTCCACATTATCTTTGCAACGCTTGGAGTCGGGCTTTCTTTAATGATTTTTATAAGTGAAATACTCTATCACTGGAAGAAAGATTCCGACTATGCCATTATGGCAAAAAGATGGACAAAGGCTTTTGCTATCCTTCTCGGTGTAGCAATTCCAACTGGAACAATTGTTGGTGTACAAATTTCGCTTCTTTGGCCTGGTTTCGCCAAAATTGTTGGTCAAGTTATTTCCGTTCCGTTTCAAATTGAGATTTTCGCCTTCTTTTTAGAGGCTTTATTCATGTCTATTTATGTATATGCAGCTGATAAACTACCTCCAGTTATGAGATTAATCTCGCTATTTTTCGTTATGATTGGTGCCACTGCATCCGCCGTGCTTATTACATCAGCAAATACATGGATGAACACACCTGCGGGCTTTTCAATGGGGCCAGATGGCTCAGTTTTTAACGTTGATCCGTGGAAAGCTTTCTTTAATCCAAGCTTTGGCACAAGTGCATTCCATGTCGTTATTACAGCCTATACAACTGGAGCAGCTGTTATCGCTTCTATCGCTGGATTTAAATTATTAAAGAAAAATTTAAGTGCGCGTGAAATTGCTTACCATAAAAAAGGATTACTGTTAGGGCTTGTCGTTACATTTATCACTGGTGCTACGATGTGGCTTTCAGGACACGAATCTGCTATTGCCTTACATAAACATTCACCTGAAAAACTAGCATCTGCTGAAGCTTTGTTTGAAACGACATCCCACGCTCCGTTATCGCTTGGCGGGGTTGTGGATCCTAACACACTTGAACTAAACTATGCCCTTGAAATTCCGAACATGCTTAGCTTATTAGTGGGACTAGACCCTAGCACCGTTGTAAAAGGTCTAAAGGAATTTCCACAAGAAACGTGGCCACCATTTTACACACATACACTGTTCAACTTAATGGTCGGCACTGCTGCCTTTACCTTTGCAGTTGCAGCTATTGCCCTCTTATATTGGCACTTTGTTTACCGAAAAAAAGGAGTAGAGTTACCGAAGTGGCTTCTTTGGGGAGCTGCCGCATGTGGACCCGTTATGTTGCTCGGTATTGAATTCGGATGGATCTTTAGTTGTAGTGGTCGTCAGCCATGGACAATTTATGGCATGCAACGCACGGTAGATGCTTCTACACGCGCTGATTTCGTCGGTCCTTTATTTGTTTTATTCATCATTTTATATATTGGACTCGGTATTTTAACAGTCTTTGTACTACGGACATTCTTTAAGAAACATCCGTTAAAGAATGATTTACATCACGAAGGAGGCGATTCTCGTGCATGAGGAAAGCATTGCAATCATCATCTTATGGGCTCTTATTTTCGTATATAGCATACTAGGGTCTATTGATTTTGGAGCTGGTTTTTGGGGCATGGTATACGCTAAACACCCGACGCTTGCTGCCAAGCTTGCTAATCGGTACTTATCACCAACTTGGGAAGTAACAAATACGTTTCTTGTCTTTGTCGTTGTCGCTTTTCTCGGTTTCTTTCCAAAAGCAGCCTTTACCCTGGCAACGGTTATGTTTGTACCAGTTATGTTAATTTTAGTACTCGTTGCGATTCGCAGTACATTTATGGTATTCGCTTACTCCCTACCAAAGTACCAACACCTTCTTCGTATTATTTCAGGTATTACGGGGCTCTTAATCCCAGCTCTATTAATTACCGTGCTGCCCGTTACAGAAGGTGCTTATATTACGATGTCTGAAGGAAAAGAAGTGCTCCTTTACGGAAAACTTCTTTCTAGTCCCGTTATTTATTGTTATATGCTCTTTGGACTAACTTCGGAACTATTTCTATCCTCTCTCTTTCTTGCTGATTTTGCTAGGGAACAAGGTTCTGAAGATACGTACCGAATTTATAGGAGAAATGCCATCATACTTGGTCCTGCAACGCTCGTGACTGCTATTATCGCTCTCGTTGTAATGGACCCTGAAACACACTGGCTTATGCAAGGACTAATAAAGCAATTCCCATGGTTTACAGTCTCTATCATTTTATTTGTTATCGGATATTCCTCCCTTTGGTGGACAAATAAGAAGTATGGCACACTAGGCTTTCCTCGCATTGCAGTTTTAGCTGTCGTCGCTCAATATGCATTTGCAAGCTACGCTTACGGCGTCGCCCATTTACCGTATATCATTTATCCGGACGTAACTGTATTTACAAGCTTTACGACGGTCGAAACATTCTATGCACTTCTTATTCTTTACGCAATCGGGATTGCAATTTTACTACCCGGATTCATTTTCTTCTGGAATTTATTCTTGAAGGATCGAACTTTTTTGAAGGAAAAATAATAAAGTGAAACTTTAATCAGTGGGGGTTTTGTTCATCCCCCACTGATTATTAGCCTTCACCAATCGGGCGTTTACGGGCAGTTGATCTCCCACCTAACTTCTTTGCTCCAGCCGAATTTTGAGGTGGGAGTCTTACTGCCCGACAAATAGCGGGATAAATGAGGGGCATTCGTACATAGAATGCCCCTCATTTATTAGACGTCTCTCCTACTAGTTATTACACTACCACTGATACTTGTCCTATAGCTCAAAGAACACATATTCACTCTATTCCATTATATGCCTAGTTCTTCTTATTTCCTGCTGAATATACTAGCAATATAAACTTGAGACAAGCTACATTTGTTCAAGGGAAAATAGAAAGGTAGGTTAAATATGAGCATTGAAATATGGATTACTATTATTGTATTCTTCTTAACAATGATTGTTGTCTTTTGGCGACCCCGTGGCTTAAATGAGGCATGGCCGGCAGCAGTCGGCGCTGGCATTATCCTCATTACTGGACTTGTATCAAAACCAGACGTCATGGACACTATAAGTAAAATCGGCGGTGCCTCTATAACGATACTAGCGACCATCGTTATGGCGGTTATATTAGAAAGCTTCGGCTTCTTCCACTGGTCCGCAGCAAAACTTGCAAATTTAGCAAAGGGCTCCGGTCGCCGTTTATACTGGTATATTCAATTATTATGTTTTCTTATGACACTTTTATTCAATAACGACGGTAGTATTTTAATTACAACACCGATTTTGATTTTACTTCTGAAAAACCTTCAATTAAAACCTCATCAACAAATCCCTTATTTATTAAGCGGTGCTTTAATCGCCACTGCATCTAGTGCACCAATCGGTGTAAGTAATATTGTAAACTTAATCGCATTAAATATTGTTAATATGACTCTTTATATGCATACAGCTATGATGTTTGTACCTGCAACACTAGGACTACTGTTTATGTCATGGCTCATGTATACAGTTTTAAAGAAAAAACTTCCAGAAAGATTACCTGTTTCTTCATATGATATTGAAGAGATTTTTTTCACGAAAAACTTCCATCCATTAAAAGGAAAAAATTCTGTTGATACAAAACAAAAACGTACAAAATTCATGTTAAAAGTATTAGGCTTCGTCTTCCTTATGCGCTGTCTTCTATTCGTTGCATCCTTCTTATCGATTCCAATCGAAATTGTTGCTGTACTCGGTTCACTCGTTCTTCTCATCTGGAGATGGTACTACTTACGAACAAACCCAGTCGATATTTTGAAAAAGACACCGTGGCACATTTTAATTTTCGCTTTCTCTATGTATGTAATTATTTACGGGCTTCATAACGCAGGATTAACAGCGGCACTTGTAAGTTGGCTCGAACCAGTTGTAAGTCAGCATCTACTCTATGCCAGCTTTGCAATGGGCGGACTTGTTTCCCTCCTCTCTAACGTCTTCAATAACCACCCTGCACTTATGATTGGTACCATTACGTTAACGGAAATGGGCCTAGATCCAGTCACATTAAAAACTATCTATCTTGCAAATATCATTGGTAGTGACATCGGTTCACTATTGTTACCAATTGGTACGCTAGCTTCCCTCATTTGGATGTATATACTAAGACAAAACAAAATTAAAGTGAAATGGAAGGATTATTTAAGCGTATCTCTCATCGTAATCCCACTCACAACAGTCGTCACATTATTCCTCTTATACTACTGGGTACACTTATTTTTCTCCTTATAGACAACAGAAGCCCCCTTTGCTACCGTCTTAGCAAAGGGGGCTTCTTCTATATTTAAGTTAGGTACAGTGTGATCAATCAAGTAAAGAGGTGTAACGTATTATTGATATAAGTGACTACCAATTTCTTTGAATTCTACCGCTTTCTCTTTCATTCCTTTTTCAATTGCTTCTGTCGTTTCTAAATCATTTTCTTTCGCATATTCACGAATATCATGCGAAATTCTCATACTACAAAACTTCGGTCCACACATTGAACAGAAATGAGCTGTTTTCGCCCCTTCTGCTGGCAACGTTTCATCATGATACTCCATCGCACGTTCAGGATCTAAAGATAAATTAAATTGATCGCGCCAACGGAATTCAAATCGTGCTTTCGAAAGTGCATCATCACGCTGATGAGCCGTTTTATGCCCTTTCGCAAGATCGGCTGCATGCGCAGCGATTTTGTACGTAATAACCCCTTCGCGAACATCATCTTTGTTCGGTAAGCCTAAATGTTCTTTCGGAGTTACATAACAAAGCATCGCCGTTCCAAACCAACCGATCATTGCAGCTCCAATCGCTGAAGTAATATGATCATAACCTGGTGCAATATCTGTCGTTAACGGCCCAAGTGTATAGAACGGCGCGCCCTGACAAATATCAAGTTCTTTCTCCATATTTTCTTTAATTAAATGCATCGGTACATGCCCAGGTCCTTCAATCATAACTTGCACATCATGTTTCCAAGCGATTTTTGTTAATTCACCAAGTGTTTCAAGCTCAGAAAACTGTGCTTCGTCATTTGCATCTGCAATAGAACCTGGACGTAATCCATCCCCAAGAGAGAACGAAACATCGTACTGCTTCATAATTTCACAAATCTCTTCAAAATGAGTATATAGGAAGTTTTCTTTATGATGGAATAAACACCACTGCGCCATAATCGAACCACCTCGCGAAACAATACCTGTCATACGCTTTGCAGTAATTGGAATGTAACGAAGTAATACACCAGCGTGAATCGTGAAGTAATCAACGCCTTGCTCCGCCTGCTCAATTAACGTATCACGGTATACTTCCCACGTTAAATCCTCTGCAATTCCGTTTACTTTTTCAAGCGCTTGATAAATTGGCACAGTTCCAACTGGTACCGGAGCATTACGAATAATCCACTCACGCGTTGTATGAATATTTTTACCTGTAGATAAATCCATAATCGTATCTGCACCCCAGCGAGTCGCCCACGTCATCTTCTCTACTTCTTCTGCAATAGAAGACGATACAGCAGAGTTTCCGATATTTGCATTTACCTTTACGTGGAAATTACGTCCAATTATCATCGGTTCCGCTTCAGGATGGTTAATGTTCGCCGGCAAAATCGCACGACCTTCTGCAATCTCCTTACGAACAAATTCAGGCTCTACCCCTTCACGAATCGCAACATATTCCATCTCAGACGTAATAATGCCATTACGCGCATAATGCATTTGCGAAACATTTGCACCTTGCTTCGCTCTAAGCGGCTTACGATCCATTTGCGGGAAAACAGGTGTATGTTTTGAAGCCACTTTCACACCGTCATCCTCTGGTTTCACTTCGCGCCCTTCGTATCCTTCTACATCACCACGCTCCAGGGTCCAAGAGTGGCGCGGCGTTGGAATCCCTTTTTCCAGCTCCACTTTATACCCTGGATCTGTATAAGGTCCACTCGTATCATACACACGGATTGGCGGATTTTGAACACCGTTCGTATCGCTTTGTTCAATCTCGCGCATCGGCACTTTCATACCCGCGCGTAGCCCATCCACATACACTTTCTTACTTCCTGGTAAACTCGATTTCAATTCAATTTGCTCTGCAGAAACAGACTGTTTCATAACCTTTATTGCCCCCTGTTCGTGACAAGGACGAGATATGGCCAGCGTATGCCAAAATAAAAAGAGCCAGGTCCATAAAAAAATAAGGACCTGGCTCATAAAGACATAATTATGTAAAGCCGTTAACTTCCCTACGCTGGTACGAGCCAGATCAGGTCCAAAGGGTTAAGAAGTTCACACGCTTCTCTCTCAGCCTACGCATACGTTAGGCACCCCTAGTTTATCACTGATTTAATTTTCAATACTTTCCCATCATACCCTATAATCTGAAAAATGCAAAGTTTATTTCTTTTTTTGTTTACGGGATCATCCAAGTTAAATAATAAGCCTGCACATACGTCATAATCCCAATAATAGTAACGAAGAATAAACTATGCTTCAATGTAAAGCGGAACAAATCTGACTCTTTCCCAGCAAGTCCAACTGCCGCACAAGCAATCGCAATTGATTGCGGAGAAATCATTTTACCTGTTACACCGCCCGTTGTATTTGCTGCAACGAGAAGCACTTCAGATACACCGACTTGCTGCGCTGTAATTGCTTGTAAATTCGAAAACAGTGCGTTCGCTGACGTATCTGATCCTGTTAAGAATACCCCAATCCAGCCTAAGAATGGTGAGAAGAACGGGAATAGTCCGCCAGTTCCTGCAAGTGCTAACGCTAATGTAGAAGATAAACCAGAATAGTTTGCGATAAATGCGAATCCTAATACGAATCCAATAGATAGAATTGGCATTTTTAGTTCGTTTAACGTTTCTTTAAATGTGGCTACTGCATCTTTTGCACTCATTTTCAAAATAAAGATAGAAATGATACAAGCAATTAAAATTGCTGTTCCAGTCGCTGATAAAACATCTAATTTCAAGATTGCTTCATAAGGTGTTGGTTTATTTACAATTGGCTCTGCTTTCATTACTAAATTGTGCAAGCCTGGAACTTCAAATTTAAATACGAGACTTTCTAAAGCACCACCTGGAGCGAATAATGCTTTAAAGAAACTTTGGCTCCAAATGACTACCATCACAGTTAAAATAATGAAAGGAGACCATGCTTTTACTACTTTTCCTACTGTTAGTTTCGGCATAGATGTCGTCGTTGCTGCTACTTCATTATTTGCTTCTTTAGACTGATAAATTTCTTTCGGCTGCCAAACTTTTAAGAATAGCGATAAACTTACTAAACTTACAAGCGCTGACGTAATATCAGGAAGTTCTGGCCCTAAAAACGTCGCTGTAATAAACTGTGTAATTGCAAATGAACTACCGGCTACAAATAAAGCAGGCCACGTTTGTCTTACTCCTTTAAAACCATCCATTAAAAATACGATAAAGAACGGAACAAATAAAGATAAGAACGGTAATTGATGCCCAGCCATTTGTCCAATTTTATGTGGATCAATGCCTGTTACTTGTCCAGCAACTGTAATCGGAATCCCCATCGCTCCGAACGCTACTGGTGCAGTATTTGCGATTAAACAAAGACCTGCTGCATATAAAGGATTTAGCCCAAGACCTGCAAGAAGCGCTGCCGTAATCGCTACTGGTGCACCAAATCCTGCTGCCCCTTCCAAAAATGCTCCAAATGAAAATCCGATTAAAATAACGAGTAAACGATGGTCATTCGTAATGGATAATACAGATGCACGAATGACATCAAATTGACCTGTTTTCACAGAAATTTTATATAAAAATACTGACATAATGATAATCCACGCAATTGGCCATAATCCGTATAAGAAACCGTATCCGGTCGCTGCCATTGCCATTGTGAATGGCATTTTATACGCAAATAAAGCCACCAAAATCGTTAATACAACTGTAATAAATCCTGCCACATACCCCTTCATGCGGAAAACTGCTAAAGCTAAGAAAAAAAAGATGATTGGAATAAGTGCGACTGCTGCCGAAATCCAAATGTTACCGAACGGATCGTAAACTTGTGTCCATGTGTTCATTGTTCTCTCCCCCTAAAGAATCCCCTTTTAAATAGATATAACCTAATCAATAGACTATCAGGTCATCATACCTTTAAGTCTAAAAAAATATAAACGCCTACGAAAACGTTTTCATTAATTTTATCACACCAATTTTCATTTAAAAAGATTTTTTTGAAAATTTTATTATTTAAACAGAAAATCTTACAAAAACGTCACGTTCTTGTAATGTTAATCGATAGGAAGCTTACCAAATTTACTGCATACTAAAGGTATAACAACGGACATTACTTATGAGGTGATATATATGAACGGAAACAAAATATTAGCAGCTTTATCATACTTTAGTGTATTATTTGCGCCTATCTTATTCCCTATTATCGTGTGGATTGTGGGTGATTCTGAAACGAAACCACATGCAAAACGTGCTCTATGGACACATATTATTCCAAGCATTGCTTCATTTATTGGATTAGTTATTTTAGGAATTATGGGCATCGGATCTGATCAACCAGACGTAACACTTGGAATTGGAGCAATCATCGTCTTATGCATTTGCGGAATCATTAGCTTATACTACTTCATTTGGAATATCGTGAAAGGGATTAAGGTACTGAAAGCTTAGTTTTAAACAAACGTTTGATTAAAAAGAAACTGTCGCATAATCGTAAATGAAATTTTATCGGCGATTCGACAAGAGTAACCTACCTATTAATAAGAAAAAAACCGTCCCAAAATACCTTTTGGGACGGTTTTTTTATCTTCTGCGTTTCTTCTTTTTTCTCATCATTTTCTTTCGGCGCGTATTTGCTTTATCCGCTATAATGTGGAGCGTACTCGCCACAACAATTCCCATTACAAACGTTACAATTTCAACCTCGTATTCCTTCGTAATTTCTATTAAATTTCCGTCGAACGCTATTATATTTAATAGGAATAAAAACGGAGAAAACACGATTAACATATATGCAATACGAATAATATCACCAATTATAATCGTATGTGTGAAGAAGGAACGATGGGGCATTACGCTCCTATATGGATACCAAAAAATGCGCAGGAATCCCCATTTATTATACGCATTACTGTACGTATCTAAATCCGGTGTTAAAAATGAAGTACCTACTAAAAAGCCAATTGCAAAAGTTAATAAAAAATCAAAATTTGTTAATCCATACGAAAAGAGCATAAACAAAACAACCGGAAGGGATATTAAGTTTATTTTCGTATGCGTTCTTCCTGATGGCATAATGCACTTCCTCGCTTACGTTCGCCCTGTCATCCGACAGGTCTCACCTATTGATCTAATTTTTGATCGATAAATGATGTGTCTATATCCGAACCAAACCATTCTGCCAACTTCACTCGTGCCTTATCTTTCACTTCTTCATTTACGTATATCGATGCTTGTAATAGTGCGGCCATTAACGCACCTAAATCATCCGTATAACCAATTCCAGCAACGAAATCTGGGATTGCATCAATCGGTGCAATGAAATAAGCAAGTGCTCCGATTACAATAATTTTCACTCGTTTTGGAACATCCGGTCTTTGCAAAACGTAAAACAACAATAAACTCGCATAGATTACCGACTGCCCTGCCTGCTTCGCAACATGTTTTATTTTCTTCCAAAACGCTTCAACTGAAAATTTTTGTTTCATTCAAAAGCCTCCCTATTTTTCAAAAGAAATAAGCTACAATATGTTATGTTATCAGTAAAAGTTCATCAAAATTACACATAATCTATCAATGAAATTTCATTGTAACAAACAAAACCAAAAAGAACAAGTGTTCGTTAATTTTTTCGTATTTTCCTTCATATAATAGTTTTCTAGACAACCACTTAAAGATTTCTATTCCATATCTCTCAACCAAAAAACTTTCAATTCCGCTTAACATTCTTTTCTATTTTTGTTATATTTTCTAGTTGACGAGCAGATAAACGAATGTTAAAGTTTTCTCTGGTAGTGACAAATCACATACAAAAAATGTAAAATGTTATAGTGTTTCTCAGAAATGAATTTTGTTGTATAATACAGAAATGACGTTATGCTTATGAGCAGCACAAGAAACCAAAAAGGGTATGCATAGTTAAAGTCGTATATGGGTGAATATAGAAACTCTAATTATGACCAAGAAAACTATGTATTTTTTATTTTAACATTTTTCGCTCCAAAATCGACCAAGCCTGATAGAGAAAGGGTGGAAATGAATGAAAGAAACCATGAAATCGCAATTTCAAAATGTGCGTTTCACTTTATTCGTAGCTTTGGCCGTATGGCTAAAAACCTACATCATTACACGCACTAGCTTCGATTTAAAACTTGAATCGTTCATGCAAGAATTCATTTTATTCATTAGTCCATTAGCAGCATCATTACTGTTTGTGGGTCTTGCATTATTTGCAAAAGGGAAAAAACGGAACTATATAGCACTAGGAATTAACTTTATCTTAACGTTCATTCTTGTTGGTAACGTAATGTTCTACGGATTCTACAATGACTTCGTTACTTTACCAGTACTAGGACAAACGTCTAATTTCGGAAGTTTAGGTTCTAGTGTGAAAGAATTATTTAACTACAAAATCATCCTTGCATTTGCGGATATTATCGTATTCTTCGTTCTATTGAAGAAGAAGAAAGTGTTTGCACCGACAGAACGTGTAGCACGCCCGATGCGTTCCCTATACTTCGTGTCAACGGTTGCTATTTTCTGCGTAAACCTAGGATTTGCAGAAGCTGAGCGTCCAGAACTATTAACACGTTCATTCGACCGCGTTATGCTTGTTAAAAACCTAGGATTATATGTACACCAAGCATACGATCTTGGCTTACAAGCAAAATCAAGTTCACAAAAAGCGTTTGCTGATAGTAGTAAATTGCAAGAAGCAGAAAACTATGTGAAAACAACACAAAGTAAACCAGATCCAAATATGTTTGGTACTGCAAAAGGGAAAAACGTAATTGTTGTCTCTCTTGAATCATTACAAACATTCTTAATTGGTGCGCAAGTTAACGGACAAGAAGTTACACCATTCCTAAACCAATTTGCGAAAGAAAGTTATTACTTCGATAACTTCTTCCATCAAACTGGGCAAGGTAAAACGTCTGATGCTGAATTCTTAGTAGATACTTCACTATATCCACTAGACCGCGGTGCTGTATTCTTCACAAATGGTAACAACGAATATACAGCAACTCCAGAAATTTTACGTCAGCAAGGATACTACACTGCAGTATTCCACGCAAACAACGCAACATTCTGGAACCGTAATATTATGTATCCGGCACTTGGTTATGATCGTTACTACAACGAGCTTGACTACAAGATTACGCCAGAAACAAAATTGAACTGGGGACTAAAAGATATCGAATACTTCGATCAGTCTGTCGATATGTTAAAACAAGTGAAGCAACCGTTCTACACTCGCTTCCTTTCTTTAACAAACCATTACCCATTCACTTATGATGACAGTACGAAATTAATCGACGAATACAATTCTGGTGATGGTGTATTTGACCGCTATATGGTAACAGCTCGCTACTTAGACGAAGCAATGAAACACTTTATTGAGCGTCTAAAAGCTGAAGGTATTTACGACAACTCTGTTATCGTATTCTACGGTGACCATTATGGTATTTCTGAAAACCATAACCGTGCAATGGCACAGTTCTTAGGAAAAGAAGAAATTACTACGTTTGACCATATGAACTTACAAAAAACACCGATGTTTATTCACGTTCCAGGTCAAACAGAAGGTAAAACAATTTCAAAACCAACTGGTGAAATTGACATTAAACCAACAATTCTAAACCTACTTGGTGTAGATTCTACTAATGACATTCAATTCGGTCATGACGTATTCTCACCAGACAATAAAGGATTCGTTGTTCTTCGTGACGGTAGCTTCATTACAGATAAGTACATGTACACAAACAGTACATTCTACGACCGTAACACAGGTGAAGTTGTACAATTACCAAAAGAAGAAGCTCAACCAATGATTGATCGTGCACAAAATGAACTAAACATGTCAGACAAAATCATTGGAGGCGACTTACTTCGCTTCTCTGAAAGCAATAAGATCAAAACTGGCGAAGTAAAAACGGCTATTAAAGAAGACAAGAAGAGCGCTGAGTAATCTCAGCCTCTTTTTTTATTTTCCTCTCTACAAATTCTTCTATACATTAACTTTAAAATTACATAACCTTCATCTAATATTTACACCACATTAACGAAACATCTTTATAATAAAATATGTAAACGAGTTTCCACATATTTCTTATCTCTCATCTTTAATAAGATCCCTTAGAGAAATATGCGCATCATTTGTTTTCAACTTTCTTATAATTGTCTTTCCAAGTGTTTTGTTTGCATAAATGAAACCTTTAAAGACGATATCCCTATGAAAGATAGCTACCCTCCTTGTGCAACATTCCATACGAATGTTGCTTTTTTTTTTCAAAAAGCAGGATTCTTATTTCTCATTTTCGAATTTGTATATACAAAATGCTATAAATCACCACTACTTCTCTATGATTTACAAATACATATACGTCATATGTAGAGAATTGCTTACATAAAAATTACTATAGTGATTTTTATTCATGTACTAACGAAAGGATGGGACGAAAATTGGCATACGAAAGATTTGTACTATGGAATGATGCAGTTATTGATACAACGAAACATCGCGCGTACATAGAACTTGAAGAAAGAGGTTTACAATTTGGCGATGGAGTCTATGAAGTTATTCGCCTTTATAACGGAAACTTTCACTTATTAGACCCACATTTAACAAGATTATATCGATCCATGGAAGAAATAGAATTATCACTCTCTTTCTCAAAAGCCGAACTCATCACCTTACTCTACAAATTAATTGAAAACAATAATTTCCACGAAGACGGAACAATTTACTTACAAGTATCTCGTGGTGTACAAGCTCGAGCACATGCATTCTCATATGACACATCTCCGACAATCTATGCTTATATTTCAAAAAAAGAAAGACCATCTTTATGGATTGAATACGGTGTACGTGCTATATCAGAACCTGATACACGCTGGCTCCGCTGTGATATTAAATCGCTAAATTTATTACCAAATGTATTAGCTTATACGAAAGCTGAACGCAAAGGGTGTAAAGAAGCACTTCTCGTACGAAATGGTATTGTAACGGAAGGTAGCCATTCTAACTTCTTTCTCATAAAAAACGGAACGCTATATACGCATCCAGCTAATCATCTTATTTTAAACGGAATTATTCGTCAGTACGTCCTTTCTTTAGCTAACACCCTTCAACTTCCTGTACAAGAAGAGCTTTTCAGCGTTCGCGATGTTTATCAAGCCGATGAATGCTTCTTTACGGGAACGACTATTGAAATTTTGCCGATGACCCATCTCGATGGAACTGCGATTCAAGATGGTCAAGTTGGCCCTATCACCAAATTACTACAAAGGTCATTTTCTCAAAGTCTTTTAAAATCCAACAGCACATCTTCCTAAATACGAATAATCTTCTCATTTTCCACATCAAATATATGTATTTAAATGGAAATCAAGGTGTGAATTTATGCCTTGATTTTTTCTTGTAATCTTTTTGTCATATTCAGATTCCCGCATAAGTCTTGACAGTAATCGACATGCTCTTTAGAATTTTTAACAGTTGGTAAATATTTCTTCACTACATTACAGACAGAAAGGAATCGACAAATTATGAAAAAATACCTTGCCGGTCTTGCGGCAGTGTCTGTAGCAGGAGGAGCAGCACCTACACTTGATAGTGTTCAAGCTGCCCCTGAACAAAATACACAAAGAGCTGCTACACAAACTGTCCAAGCTTCCGCATCAAACAATTCATCATATACGGTGAATGCTAGCGTGCTACATGTTCGCGCAGGATCAAGTACTTCTCACGACGTCATCTCTCGCGTTTATAATGGTCAATCATTAAACGTAATTGGAGAAGAAAATGGTTGGTTCAAAATTAACCATAATGGACAAACAGGCTATGTTAGTGGCGAATTTGTATCAAAAAATGGTGCAAAAACAAATAACAATGTAAGTACAGGTGGCAACAATAAAGTTACTGCTGATGTATTACGTGTACGTACAGCTCCTAACACTTCTAGTTCTGTTTCAGGACGTGTATATGAAGGCCAAACTTTAAACGTAATTGGAGAAGAAAATGGTTGGGTGAAAATCAACCATAACGGCCAAACTGGTTATGTTAGTAGCCAATTTGTATCAGGCGCTTCTTCAAATACTGGCTCTACAAGCAATAACAACAATAGTAACAATGAAGCAACTGTTCAACCAGCAAGCGGAAACTATACAGTAAATGTATCTTCCCTTCGCGTTCGTACAGGTCCTAGCACTTCTCATCCAACTGTAGGTTCTGTTAAACAAGGACAAGTAGTACAAGTTGTAGGCGAAGTTCAAGATTGGTTCAAAATCAATTACGCAGGACAAACTGCTTACTTAAGCAAAGACTACGTAACAAAAGGCGGTTCTAACGAAAACGTCACTCAAGGTAACAACCAAGAGCAAAATAATAAGCCAGAACAAAACAAGGATGTAACTGTTCAAACTGGTGGTACTTACGTCGTTAACGCAACATCTCTACGTGTTCGTACAGGCCCTGCTGCTTACCATAGTGTAATTGGCGGCGTGTTAAATGGTACAACATTAAACGTAGTTGGATCTGAAAACGGCTGGTTTAAAGTAAACTACCAAGGAAAAACAGGCTATGTTAGTAGCGAATTTGTAAAATTCGTTAAAGGTGGCACTGCTACTCCTGAACAACCGAAACAACCTGATCAAGGTGCAATTGGCGACTACTACATTAATGCTTCTGCACTAAATGTACGTAGCGGCGAAGGTACAAATTATAGAATCATAGGCGCACTTCCACAAGGACAGAAGGTTCAAGTAATCTCTGAAAACTCTGGATGGAGCAAAATTAACTACAACGGTCAAACTGGTTACATCGGAACACGTTTCCTATCTAAAACACCAGTTGGTGGCGCAGTAGATAATAAGCCTAACGACAATCAAAATAACAATCAAAATCAAAATAATAACAATAACACTAATAATAGCGGTGACAGTTCTTCTCTACTTGCATACGCGAAATCTATGCAAGGCGTACCATACGTTTGGGGCGGTACTTCTGCTAACGGTGTTGACTGCAGTGGTTACATCTACCACGTATTTAAGAAATTTGGTCATAACATTAGCCGTCAAAGTGTTGCTGGATATTGGAGCAGCTTACCACAAACTTCAAGTCCACAACCTGGAGACTTAATTTATTTCAAAGACACTTATAAAGCAGGTCCTTCTCACATGGGTATCTACCTTGGGGGCGGATCATTTATCCAATCTGGAGATAAAGGTGTAGCAATCGCTTCATTAAACAATTCTTATTGGAAAAGCCATTTCTTAGGGTATACGAAAGCACCTTAAGTTATAGTTTCAGAGCCTTCTAGTTTACTAGAGGGCTCTTTTTATTATGTGTTCCCTATATCCCCCTCCTTTTACTCTCTATCCATGAAAAAATAATGTATCCATTTTCCTATTTCGTACACTATATTCCATAAAAATTGTCCAAAACGTTATCATAATGAATATATTTCCACAAAAAACATAACCTATTTCATGTCAATTCATTTCATATGTGTTTTTTCAAAGAATTTTCTTTTTATTTAAACTTTTCGTTAGACGTTTGACCTCCGATGTCCATTATGATAAGTTACTTAAGATGTTATATTCGCAAAAGTATAGACAACTGGTTTATACACTTTTTTACTATGAGGAAGGAGCATACACTGCATGAATATTTTATGGGGAATTGGCGGCGTGATTGGAGTATTAGCAATCGCTTTCTTATTATCTTCCAACCGCAAAGCTATTAATTGGCGCACAATTTTAATCGCGCTAGCATTACAAATGACATTTTCATTTATTGTATTACGATGGGATGCTGGAAAAGCAGGCTTAAAAATTGCTGCTGACGGTGTTCAAGGATTAATCAATTTTTCTTACGAGGGAATTAAGTTCGTTGCTGGGGATTTAGTCAACGCAAAAGGACCTTGGGGATTTATCTTCGTTATTCAAGCACTACTTCCAATTGTATTTATTAGTTCATTAGTTGCAATCTTATATTACTTAGGTATTATGCAGAAATTAGTTAGTTTCATTGGTGGTGCATTAAGTAAACTTCTTGGAACTTCTAAGGCAGAAAGCTTAAATGCAGTAACGACTGTATTTTTAGGACAAACAGAAGCACCAATTTTAATTAAACCTTACTTAGCACGTTTAACTAACAGTGAGTTCTTCACTATTATGGTAAGTGGTATGACAGCTGTTGCCGGATCGGTTCTTGTCGGCTATGCAGCGATGGGCATTCCATTAGAGCATTTATTAGCAGCAGCAATTATGGCAGCTCCATCAAGTTTATTAATTGCAAAATTAATTATGCCAGAAACAGAAAAAGTAGATAATAACGTTGAACTTTCTACAGAACGTGAAGATGCGAACGTTATTGACGCAGCTGCACGCGGTGCATCTGAAGGTATGCAACTTGTTATTAACGTAGCAGCAATGTTAATGGCTTTCATCGCATTAATCGCTTTATTAAATGGCCTATTAGGATTGGTTGGTTCTTGGTTCGATATTAAACTTAGCCTTGATTTAATCTTCGGTTACTTACTATCACCATTTGCAATCTTAATCGGGGTTTCACCAGGTGAAGCCGTACAAGCAGCAAGTTTCATCGGTCAAAAACTTGCAATCAACGAATTCGTTGCATATGCAAACTTAGGACCACACATGGCAGAGTTCTCCGCAAAAACAAATATGATTTTAACATTCGCAATCTGTGGTTTTGCAAACTTCTCTTCTATCGCAATTCAATTAGGTGTAACAGGAACGTTAGCTCCTACTCGCCGTAAACAAATTGCACAATTAGGGATTAAAGCAGTTATCGCTGGTACACTAGCGAACTTCTTAAACGCAGCAGTTGCAGGTATGATGTTCCTATAAATTCATGAAAGCCTCCTTTTTAAAAAGGAGGCTTTTTTATATAGTATAAACATAATTTTTATAT
>NZ_JBFPJI010000053.1:0-17445 GCF_040838205.1 Bacillus sp. S4 | reverse complement strand
TTGCTCCAGCTGAATTTTGAGGTGGGAGTTTTACTGCCCGTTAATGCGGGATAAATGTGACAGTTTTATGCACCGAAACTTTATGTAGATGTTTTTAATCCTATATATGCTATAGTTAACGTGTAAAATATCATTAACTGAGGTGAATAGAATGAGTGAAGCAACAACAACGTTAGATGGCTGGTATTGTTTACATGATTTACGTTCTATTGATTGGGCAGCATGGAAAACATTATCTAGTGACGAACGCGGACAAGCAGTGTCTGAATTTTTAAATGTCGTTGAAAAATGGAACGAAGTAGCTACTGCAAAAAAAGGCAGTCATGCAATGTATACAGTTGTTGGTCAAAAAGCAGATATTATGCTTATGATCTTACGTCCAACAATGGAAGAGTTAAATGAAATCGAAACAGAATTAAATAAAACAACATTAGCTGAATATTTAGTTCCTGCATATTCTTACGTATCTGTTGTTGAACTAAGCAACTATCTTCCAGCTGATGAAGACCCATACCAAAACCCACAAGTCTTAGCTCGCTTATATCCTGAGTTACCGAAAGCAAATCACATTTGCTTCTATCCAATGGATAAGCGTCGCCAAGGTAATGATAACTGGTATATGCTTCCTATGGATGAACGTAAGAAACTTATGTACAGTCATAGCAAAATCGGTCGCCAGTACGCAGGTAAAGTGCGCCAAGTTATTTCAGGATCAGTTGGATTTGACGATTTTGAGTGGGGCGTAACATTATTTGCTGACGATGTTCTTCAATTTAAGAAACTTATATATGAAATGCGCTTCGATGAAGTAAGTGCTCGCTACGGTGAATTTGGAACATTCTTTGTCGGAAACATTTTACCAAGCGAAAAAGTAACAACATTTTTACACATATAATATAAAAAAGGAACGAAATTCGTTCCTTTTTTTATTACCCTCTACATTTACCTGCAAAAACCTTCTTTTCTCTGCAAATTTGAACAAAAATCGACAAATTCTTTTCAAATTTCTTGTAAGATTGTAACCTTTTCATATCCAAATTTATGCTAAAATGGTACGAGCTATATGCTAATAACGATGCGAAGGTGATAATGTATATGAAGAAAATCTTGTCTATTTCACTATTGTTTCTATTGTCATTTTCTTCCTTAGGAGTAACAACATCCCATGCGGAAGAAAAAATACATATAGAGGCAGCTGCTGCACTTCTATTTGATGCAGATACAGGAAAAATACTGCATGAACAAAATCCAGATGAACTACTAGCTATCGCTAGTATGTCAAAATTAATTGTTGTTTATGCCGTATTAGAAGCAATTAAAGAAGGAAAAATCACTTGGGATACGAAAGTAAACATTTCTGATTACGCTTATGAAGTTTCACGTAATAATGAATTCTCTAACGTACCGTTCGAAAAGGGACGCCAGTATACTGTAAGAGAATTATATCATTCTATCGTTATCTTCTCTGCGAATGGATCTAGTATTGCTTTAGCAGAATTACTTGCAGGAAGTGAAAAGAACTTCTTAAATCTTGCAAATGAACATGCGAAAAAACTAGGGTTAAAGAAATATAAATTTGTAAACGCTACAGGGTTAAACAACGCTGATTTAAAAGGAAAACACCCTGAAGGAACTGATCCGAATGGAGAAAACTCCATGTCAGCTCGCGATATGGGTATTCTTTCAAAAACAATTATTACAAAGTATCCAGAAATGCTAGAGGATACAAAACAAAGATTTAGAAACTTCCCAGATAATCATCCGAAACCAATTCGTATGGAAAATTGGAACTGGATGTTACCAGGTGCTGCTTTCTCTTATGAAGGAGCTGATGGTTTAAAAACAGGAAGTTCTGATACCGCTGGATACGGATTCACTATTACAGCAAAACGCGGTGATTTACGTCTTATTTCTGTTATTATTAAAACGAAATCAATGGACGAACGTTTCACAGAATCTCGCGCATTAATTGAGTATGGATTTAATAACTTCGAAAAACAGAAATTAAAAATAGATAAAAATAACAAAATTTCTGTAGTAAAAGGAAAAGAAGACTACGTAACAGTTGCACCAGAAAAAGAAGTGACAGTAGTTACTGCAAAAGGTAGCAAATCACCTTACAAAATTTCTACTGAAGCAGATAAATCACTTGCTGAAGATGGGCATTTAGTTGCTCCTATTAAGAAAGATGCAAAAGTAGGTTCAATCGTTTTAGAATCAACTGATAAATACGGTTTCTTAGACGGAAATAAAAGTATGAAAGTTACTGCAAAAACGACTGAAGAAGTAGAAAAAGCAAATTGGTTCGTATTAACAATGCGTTCAATTGGCGATTTCTTCTCAAACTTATGGTCTAAAGTATTTTAATGATGAAAAGCTAGCTCACGCTAGCTTTTTTTATTTTCCCCTCTAGATGTAAAACTTCGTTTGGTTGTCATATCTGCGTCCTTTTTCTCATACGTATGAACTAGTAATTGTTCCACACTTCATCTAGAAATGAACCTCTTTCTACAAGGCATTCCAAAAAGAGAGGTGACACATAATGGGTGTTATCGCGTATAACGAAGAAGATGTTAAGTTATTAGCTAGACTGATGCGTGCTGAAGCCGAAGGAGAAGGCCAACAAGGGATGTTAATGGTCGGAAACGTTGGGGTAAATCGTGTCCGCGGAAATTGTTTAGATTTCAAAAAAATACGTAATTTACGTCAAATGGTTTATCAAAATCCTGGTGGTTTTGAGGCAACTCAAAAAGGGTATTTTTATCAACGAGCGAGAGAACAAGATATCGCATTGGCAAGACGGACTATTCAGGGACAACGTTTTTGGCCCGCCAACTTTGCCTTATGGTTCTTTAGACCTGAAGGCCCTTGCCCACCAACTTGGTATGACCAACAAAATTCTGGTCGCTTTAAAAAGCACTGCTTCTTCCAACCATCTGGTGGAGATTGTCCAGGCGTATATTAAGGAATGAAAATGGGGAGGGATTTTTGAATGGCACAGCAACAAAACCCGTACTACGGAACAGGTTTTTATCAACCATCTGGAACTTATGTACAACCGCAACAAATGACCCCACAACAACAGCAACAGCAACAACAGCAACAGCAACAGCAAGCAATGCAACAACAAGCTGCTCAAGCTCAACTTGCAGTTTCTCAAGGGATGTTACCACTAGAGCAATCGTATATTGAAAACATCCTTCGTTTAAACAAAGGTAAACCAGCTACAGTTGTAATGACTTATGAACGTGGTAGTTCGCTTGGTACACAGTCTTATACTGGGATCATCGAGGCAGCTGGTCGTGATCATATCGTAATTAGTGAACCGAAATCTGGAAAGCGCTATTTACTACTAATGATTTACTTAGATTATGTAGAATTCCCAGGGGAAATTACGTATTTACCTAGTCAACAAGCAACTTATGCTCCAAGACCATAAAAAAAAGCTGGCAAATGCCAGCTTTTGTTTTTTATAACCCTTTTACAACTGCAGTTCCGACTAAAATCCACGCCACAATAAACGCTACACCACCAAGAGGTGTAATTGGGCCAAAGAATTTAATACCTGTTGTACTTAATGCATAAAGACTGCCTGAGAACATAATAATCCCAGCTACCATAAGCCAACCCGCAGTGCTTAAAAGTGATGATTGCATTTTGTCCATTAATAGAGCAACTACGAATAAGCCACCTGCATGAAACATTTGATATGTAACGCCCGTCTTCCACACTTCTAACATTTTTGCAGAAATTTTATTTTCTAAACCATGTGCTCCAAAAGCCCCTAATGCAACAGATAGTCCCGCTGCAATACAACCTAGTAAAAAGAAAATTTTCATCTTAATTCCCCTTTTTTACCTTTATCATAAGCAATTTTTACATATAAGCCAAACGATTTTACTTTTAAAAGTCAAATAAAGATTTACCGTTTGCATCCTTTTCTTTTATATATACTTTTTCTCCAGAAACCGGCATAACTGGTTGAACTGTCGTCATAGGCTGAGACCCGATTACTTGTGTTTGAACTTGTGGTTCTCTATACGTAGAAGGCTCCACTTGTTCATCCAATAATAAATCACATAAAGCACGTACAACTAATAAGTGTTCTTTTGATTGTTGTCCTTCACTACTTTTTGCCTTTGCAATTTCATTCGCCATTTTATTTAAAATCTTATCACTAGATACTTGCATTCCTTGTCACCTCTTACTTTGTAGTTCTTTCTCAAATTGCCCCAGTTTCTCCACCGAACCAAATACTATTATCATATCATGTTCTTGTAGTTTTTCCTGCCCCGTTGGATTATGGATAATATCTCCATCCCTTAAAATCGCTAAAATTGTTACATCAAATTGATTTCTCACATTACTCTCTAGTAACGATTTACTGGCTAAGATAGAATCTTTACCAACTTGAATTTCTTCAATTACAAAGGATTGTTCTATTCCATACAATACTGTATCAATATAATGAACTGTTAACGGATTCGCAATACCTTTTGCGATATGAATTCCTGCCATACTAGATGGATTAATAACCTTATTTGCACCAGCGCGCCGTAATTTCTCTTCTGTTTCTGGTTTTTCAGCTCTTGCTACAATTTTAATTGCACCATTAAGCCCTCTTGCCGTTAATGTAATAAATACATTTTCAGCATCGTTTGCTACGATAGCCACTAGACCCGCTGCCTTCGAAATTCCCGCATTATGTAACACTTGATCTTCAGTTGCATCCCCATGTACATATAAAAGCTTTTCCTGTTCGAATATACTTTCATCTTTATCCACAACTACAAATGGGATTTTCTTTTCCTGTAATTCATGTACAACTTGAAGCCCTACTCTTCCGCAACCACATACTATAATATGCTTTTGTAACTGCGCTATTTGTTTATCCATCTTCTTCCTCCGCACTGCATGAAATAAGTTACCCTCAATGATCATAGCTGCTACTACCCCCATTGCATATGTAACGATACCGACGCCAACAGGTATAATAAGGAGCGCAAAAAATTTCCCTGCCTGTGTTACAGGCACTACATCACCATACCCAACCGTTAATACAGTAATCATCGTCATCCAAAATGCTTGAAACAAGCTAATTTCTTCAATTGTCATAAATCCTAGCGTCCCTAGAATTACAACAAAGGTCATACATATAACTGCTATCCATAATTGCTTACGTGCATTCATATTATATTTCAACTCTTTTCTCTATCTACAATCTTTGCCAAAGGAAATGAAATACCTATATACTAGAAACGGAATCTATGAAAGAGGTTGATATAATGAAGCTATTTCTTTCTGCCTTACAATGGGCACTATTTATTTTAGCTGGAAGTCTTATTGTACCAATTAGTGTCGCAACTAGTTACGGCCTCGACGGCGCTGAAGCTATCGCGTTTGTACAAAGAACATTATTTGTTCTCGGTTTTGCCGGCCTACTGCAAGCTATATTCGGTCATAAACTTCCTATTCAAGAAGGTCCCGCAGGCCTTTGGTGGGGAATTTTCTCCCTGTATGCAAGTTTAGGCGTCGTATTATTTGGATCAAGCAATGAAACACTTAAGGTCCTTCAGTACGCTTTCCTACTAAGCGGAATTATTTGTATTATTCTTAGTGTTTTTGGACTTATCGATAAACTAGTTCGCTACTTTACACCTACAGTAATTGGAACGTATTTATTCCTTCTTGTCGCACAACTTAGTGGCTCCTTCTTAAAAGGCATGTTTGGCCTTGATGGACAACATACAGAAGTACAGCCAAAGGTATTTATTCTTTCACTCATTGTTATTTTACTATCTTTTTTCATTATGAAGCTACCTATTATTGGACAATATTCCGTTCTTTTCAGTATCGTCTGCGGCTGGATATTATTCGCGTGCTTCGGATTATCTAATCCAGTAACACCTGTGACAGATATAATTCGTCTTCCATCTCTATTTGTTTTCGGAATGCCCCGCATTGAATGGAACATGGCAATTACAGTAGTTTTTGTCACACTATTACTTCTAACAAATATGTTAGCAAGTATTCGCGTTGTACAAAAGGTTGTTTCAAAGTATGAAGAAGATTCTGCTCCAGATCGCTTCAAACAAGCTGGCATTATAACAGGAATAAATCAATTACTAGGCGGTCTATTTTCAGCCATTGGTCCTGTTGCCATTTCTGGATCAGCAGGATTTATCGCAACAACAAATATTTATAAACGCCTCCCATTTATGTTAGGGTCAAGCTTTATCATTCTTGTTAGTATATTCCCAAAGATTACTTCATTCTTTGCAGCAATCCCCGTTGCAGTTGGGTATGCTGCGATTTACCCTGTATTTGCAAGCATGATTGGTCTCGCTTTTCGTGAATATGACACTGTACAAAATAAAGAACAATTATTTAAAGTAGCAGGTCTTTCAATCTTTACGGGAATCGGAGTTATGTTCGTTCCAGCTGGAGCATTTTCTACGCTGCCGCCATTTTTAGCATCATTTTTAAGTAACGGTCTCATTCTTGGATCTGTAATGGCTATCTTGTTGGAAATACTATTTTCTCGTTCGCACGAAAAACAACTATCGTAAATTGGAAAACTTCCATTATTGCACTCTATCTTTAGAGTTGTTACGATAATGATAAAGTGAAACTTTAATCAGTGGGGGTTTTGTTCACCCCCCACTGATTATTAGCCCACACCAATCGGGCGTTTACGGGCAGTTGATCTCCCACCTAACTTCTTTGCTCCAGCTGAATTTTGAGGTGGGAGTCTTACTTCCCGCAAATAGCGGGATAAATTGTCATGGGCAACACGCTCATGATAATTTATACTAACAATGCAGAACTTCTCCTAATTTCACATAAAGAGGTTCGATGTCTTACTATATATTCCCCACTATCTTCATAAAAATTTATTTCTATTCCAACAAAGAAAGGAATTTTCTATATGACTTATAAAATGATTGTTTTAGATTTAGATGATACTTTATTACGCGATGACCATACCATTTCACCTCGTACGAAAGAGGCTTTAATGACCGCACAAGAGCAAGGAGTTAAAGTAGTACTTGCTTCTGGGCGTCCAACGTTTGGTATGCGCAACGTCGCAAAAGAGCTTCGTTTAGAAGAATACGGCAGCTTCATTCTATCTTTTAACGGCGCAAAAATTATTAACTGTAAAACAAATGAAGAAATCTTTAGTAGTACGCTATCTCCTGAAATCGTTCACAGCCTATTTGAAATTAGTAAAACTGAAGATGTATGGATTCATACTTATATTGGCGATGATATCGTAACAGAAGAAAATAATCCTTATACTGAAATTGAGGGCGACATTACTGGTATGCCAATTGTTGTAGTAGATGATTTTAAAGCCGCTGTAACAGAGCCTGTAGTAAAAGTATTAATGAACAAAGAAGCTGAACGCCTTGTTGAAGTAGAAAAGAAACTACAAAAACAACTAGAAGGCCAATTAAGCGTTATGCGTTCAAAACCATTCTTCTTAGAATTCACTGAATATGGTGTTACAAAAGGAACAAGCCTAAACCAACTAATCCAAAAACTTGGTATTAAACGCGAAGAAGTTATCGCAATGGGCGACAGCTATAACGACCAAGCGATGATTGAATTCGCAGGTCTTGGTGTTGCAATGGGTAATGCGCCAGATGATATTAAAGAAATTGCAAACTATGTAACAGATACAAATATGAACGATGGCGTTGCAAAAGTTGTAGAGAAATTCGTACTAAAAAGCGAAGTGCTTGTTTAATATTTTCATTCATAAAACCTATTTGAAGTCAAATACTTCAAATAGGTTTTTATTTAAATTATAATGCTTTTGTGACTATATTTTGAACTTTGCACTATTCTCGTAGTGTAAACTTTCTTTTTGTATATAATGGAACAAAATAGACTATTTTATTTTGAAAAAGAATACAAACTTACTATATACAAGCATACGTTAAAGGAGGCTATTTCATGTTATCTACACCAATCGGACGATTAAGAGCAATCGGCTTAATTGAGGGGATTTCTTTCCTATTACTATTATTTGTAGCAATGCCATTAAAATATTTTGCAGGGTTTGCAACAGCTGTTAAAATTACAGGTATGGCTCATGGCGTTTTATTCGTACTATTCATCTTTGCGGTAATTCAAGTAACAATCGTACACCGTAAAACAATTTTATGGGCACTTGGTGCACTTGTTGCATCAGTTATCCCATTTGGTACGTTTGTACTAGATGCAAAACTAAAAAATGAACAGTAATAGTAAAAAGGTAGTTAACAATTGTTAGCTACCTTTTTTGCGTTTATATATTCGAAATTTGCCAATCGATTTCTTTTTCATCCATGTTAGATAAAATCTCATTTACTTTAGAGTACGGCTTACTTCCAAAGAAACCACGTCTTGCTGATAATGGGCTTGGATGTACGGACTCGATAATATGATGATTCGTATTCGTAATTAAATTTTTCTTCGCCTGAGCATGGCGTCCCCATAATATGAAAACAACTGGCTTTTCACGTTCATTTAATAGCTCAATTACGCGATCTGTGAAATGCTCCCATCCTTTTCCTTTATGAGAATTCGCCTCACCTTGACGAACCGTTAACACAGTATTTAATAGTAAAACCCCTTGCTCCGCCCATTTTACTAAATAACCGTTATTCGGAATTTCATAACCGTATTCATCTCGCAGTTCTTTATACATATTTAACAAAGATGGCGGCGTTTTAATACCAGGTTGTACCGAAAAACTTAAACCATGTGCTTGATTCGGTCCATGATATGGGTCTTGTCCTAAAATAACGACCTTTGTATTTTCATAACTTGTATACTGAAGAGCGTTAAAAATATCTTCTTTCTTTGGATAAATCACATGCTCCTCATACTCTTCTTTTAAAAAATTAGCTAAAGCTTGATAGTATTCTTTCTCAAATTCTGACCCCAGTAATGGTCCCCAATCATTCTGCAAAATGTTTTCCATGCCTTCACTTCCTATCCAATTAATTCACCATATCCTGCCTTGTAAATACTACAAATGAAATGATAAGAGATACTACTGCCCAAACCGTTAAATTCATTAAAGAAAATCCCATTGATAATCCTTGCAATGCAGGCAGTTTTCCTGATAAATAATCCGTTAACGATAAGTTGACACTAAAAATGTATTTCGCACCTTCCCAAGACGTTGCGAATGAACTTAAAATGCCCCCTGCGATTAACGCAGCTAACATAACGCCCATTCCAGCTGGTGTATTTCGAATTAAAACAGAAACCATAAATGATATAGTTCCAACCACAATGGCAACAAACCAAGCTAATCCGTACGCCATTAAAATGTATTGCCACTGCGGAATAAGATGGACAAAGTTCGTATTTAATGTCTCCTTATCAATGACGAATCCTGTTAAAACAGGTAAGTTCCATCCAGAGTATCCAAATACAATCCCTGATAATGCGTAAGCAAATAAACCGACAAGAAGCAATATGAGCGAAATGAAAAATAGCATCGTCACATATTTACTAAGGAGTATTTTCCAGCGCCGAATAGGCCTCGTCAGAAGCATTTTCATCGTACCATCGCTTCGTTCTCCTGAAACAATATCAATGGCGACAATCATAACGAGCAATGGAATAAATAACGTTATTCCTTGTTCAATAAACGCCCTCACAAATGTTGGTGCCCCTGGTGCAGTCGGATTAATATTATGATCTAAATAATATTGTTGCTGTTCCACTCTTACTTTTAGCCAATCACGCCATTCTTCTGGCAATCTAGAATTGTTCAAGCGGTTTTGGGAATCAACAATTTGTTGCTGTAATGATACTTTCCAATCGGTCGTACCAAGCCTTTTTTGCGTTGTTTCTATTTCACGATACTGAGCATACACAAAAAGCGGAATCAAGATTGCTAAAATAAGCATGACAACAACAATCCGTTTCTTACGATAAATCTTTTCTGATTCATTTAAAACTAGATTCGCAAATTCACGCATGTTGCTCACCCCTTGTGAGTTCAATAAATAAATCTTCTAGCGTAAATACAAGCTCTTTGACGCTATGTACATCTATCTCGTTTTCTACAAAGTGCTTATTCCAAACACTAATAGACGCAACATCCATACGACATAGTAAACGCTCATCTTCTATACTAACTTCCTCTACCTCTTCAGCAGCATCTAACATGTCTTTCGCTTTGGAAACCGGTGTAACGACCCATTCCACACGATCACTCGCTGTTTTGATCAACTCTTCAATAGGTGCAACTGTTATCATTTTTCCTTTATGAATAATAGCCACACGGTCACATATCATTTGCACTTCACTTAATAAGTGACTCGAAATAAATACACTCATATTTTCTTCTTTTACAAGCTTATGTATAAATTCCCTAAGTTCTCTAATCCCAGCTGGATCTAAACCATTCGTCGGTTCATCTAATATGAGCAATTTCGGATTTCCAAGTAGCGCCTGTGCAATTCCAAGGCGCTGCTTCATACCAAGGGAATATGTTTTTACCTTATCGTGAATACGCTCATCTAAATGAACCATTTTTGCAATTTCAATAATACGTTCATCTGATATATCACCAAGCATGCGCGCAAATTGCTTTAAGTTTTCCCATCCCGTTAAATATGTATAAAGCTCTGGGTTTTCAACGATACTTCCAATTTGACGCATCGCTTCTCTGAAATTTTCCTTAATAGAATAACCACCAATAGAAATAGTACCTTCTGTCGCTTTAATCAGTCCGACTAACATTCGAATTGTTGTCGTTTTTCCGGCTCCGTTCGGCCCTAAGAAGCCAAACACTTCTCCTTGTTTTACATCAAATGAAATGTCTTCTACAAGTGTCTTCTTTCCAATTACCTTCTTCACGTCTCGTACGGAAAGTATCATCGTCATTTTATCCCTCCTTGTTCTAGTTTTAATTTACTTACGACGTTTTGGACTAATCGCTCTGCCATATATGTGTAGCCGACTTCATTCGGATGAAAATGATCGGAGTATAGTAAATCTTTTCCGCGATTTTGGAATAAATCAAATGTCGGTGTAATATATACATTTTTATCATTTAATGCTAACTTCTCTAAAGAGGCATTCCAATCAACAACAATATTTGATGAACCTCTTAAATCTTCTACATCCTCAAAAGGATTGTATAAACCTAGCCAAAAAATAGGGCTATCTGTATTTAATTTACGAATTTCTTCTATAATTTTCTTTGCTTCATTTTGAAATGTTTCCGTATCAGGACGATATGTCTCTAAATCTATTTTTCCGAGCGATTCCCATCCTGGGAATAAATCATTTCCTCCAATTGTTAAAACAATTACATCTGCTTGCTTAATTGAATATTGAGCTCCGCTACCCTCTAGTTGTTTTAATAAATCCGGCATTTTTGCGCCACTAACTGCCAAATTGGTTAGTGCAACTTTTTGTTTATAATCTTTTTGTAAATCCTCTTTCATTCGTCCAATATAGCCAATTCCTTCTTTGTCACCAACGCCGCGCGTTAATGAATCACCTAAACTAACTATTTGTAACGTTCCCGTTTTCTTTTTCTCTTTTGCCACTACGTCAGTCTTCGTAATTAATTTTGAAGCTTTCGGATTTAATACATCATTCACACCCGAAACAAAACCGTATGCAAATAAACAGAAAGACGCAATTGTAATGAGTAGAATTACTTTTACTAATTTTGATCTCATATCAAAACCCCTTTTAGCCCCTATAGATTGTCCATAATTATACCAAACGAATTTTCGAAAAGCGATTTTCATACCTTCTCTATTATGTCGTTTCCCTATCTACCAATTCTGGTAATAACTCTACATGCTTCACATCTATTTCCTCATCATTAATCTTTTCATATAATAATTCAAATGCCTTTACACCAACATTTTTACTAGAATGCGAAATCGTCGTAATACCTAATATATTTGCCACTTCTTGATCATCACATCCGATAATCGTAATATCCTCTGGGATACGAATTCCTTGTTTTTTCGCCTCCGTTACCATTCCTGCAGCAATATGATTGCAAGATACAAGAAACGCCGTCGGTTTTACAGACATACTAGCCCATTCTCTGACTACATTGCGCCCATCTTCCACCGTAAAACAGCCTTTAAACTTCCAGGCATCTAACGGTGTTACAACAATCTGTTGAAGTGAATCCTCATACGCCTTTTTTCGCCTTTGACTATTAATGCTATTACTTCTTCCAATGCAATATCCGATACGTGTATGACCAGCATCTATTAAGCTTTTCATCCCGCGCAAAAATACTTTGTAGTAATCAATATGTACACTTGAAATGAAATTCGAATCTATTTCCTCACACATCACAATTGGACCAAACTTTGTATACTCTTCAAGTTTTTCCTTACTATTTGTCCTTGAACATATAATTACTCCATCAAGCTTTTTCATTTTTAACATATGTAAAATTTCAAGCTCTTTTTCTTCGCTATAATTTGTCTGGCAAAGCATCATATTATAATTGTTCTTTGCGGTTTCCTTTGATATCCCCCCAATAATGGCACTGTAATATTGATCATTTACGTGCGGCAATAAAACGCCAATTACATTCGTTTTTCCTTTCACTAAATGAATAGCATTCACATTTTGCGTATAATTTAATTCTTCTATAATCGCTAAAATCTCTTTTCGTTTCTGTTCATTCACATACGGATGATTATTGAGTACACGTGAAACAGTTGAAACAGATACCCCAGCAAGTTCAGCAATCTTTCTTATATTCGTCATCTTATTCTCCCCTTCCCCTCAAAAATTCTCGCTTGACCTGGTAAGCTTTCCACATTATATCCTTTCTTAGCAAATACATTTTGAAAGGATATACAACTATGCTTCGATTCAAATTAGAATATATATTTTTTATTGGTGGTTTACTCATTCTCGCCATCGGCATTAATATGATGACGACAATTACTTCCTTTGGACTTAGCCCTTATGATTCCTTCTTTATTGCACTATATCAAAATTTTGGGATAAGTATTGGTTTTTGGATTTTCATGATTAACTTTGTTTTTACCCTGATCGTACTCTTTTGGGACAAAAAACAAATTACAATCGGCACAATTGTCACAATGATTCTTATTTCTCTTTTTGTTGATTGGGTTGGTTCTATTACGACTATTATGGACGCTATCCGCTCTCTTCCAAAATATATAACACTTATTTGCGGAAATCTATTCGTCGGAGCCGGAATTGGTCTTTACGTCTCTACTAATCTTTGCGCGGCACCTCAAGAGGCTTTCGTTTTAACTGTTGCTGAGAAAAAGAAATGGACATTTAGAAGAACAGAAATTTCATTAGCTTTTTTATTTTTAACATTAAGCTTCTTATTAGATGGGCCAATCTATTTTGGAACAATTATCTTATCCTTTACAACAGGTTGGATTATTCAAGCTTTTATTCAATTTGGTACGCAGATTTTAAATAGAAAAAACCCTATTAAGCAAGCCGCTTAATAGGGTTTTTCGTTTTATTAGAAGAGATACTACTTAGCATCTCCTTCAATTCGATAGTTTGCTTTCACACAATCTATTTCTTCATACGATTGCAATGTATGTAGAATGTACTCATAATCCGCAAGAGAAGCACGATGCGTTACAATTACGATTTCTGCTTTCCCTTTCTCTTCAAGTGGCATTTGAATAATCTTTTCAAAACTAACACCGCGCTCAGAGAACAATGATGTAATTTTTGCAAATACACCAATTTCGTCTTTCACATGAAGTCTTAAAAACTTTTTCACAATAATTTCATCTGACTCTTTTAGTACCTTTTTATACTGCGGGGATACCGCACTATTTCCGTTTACACCTAGCCTAATATTTTGCATTACAGCAACTAGGTCAGAAACAACAGCTGTCGCTGTCGGTAAGCTTCCTGCTCCCGGACCATAAAACATCGTTTCTCCTACCGCTTCACCATACACATAGACAGCATTATATTCATTTTGCACTGCCGCAAGAGGGTGTGCATTTGGAAGTAAAGTCGGCTCAACTGTAACCTCTAATTTCTCGCCATCTCGCTTTGCAAGACCAATTAATTTAATTGTATAACCTAAGCTCTTACTATATTCAATATCTTCTGCTGTAATAGAAGTAATTCCTTTTACCTTCACATCTCCAAGCTCTACATTTGTAGAGAAACCGAGAGTAGCCAAAATCGTCATTTTTCTTGCCGCATCTAAACCTTCTACGTCTGATGTTGGATCTGCTTCTGCAAATCCAAGCTGCTGAGCTTCTTTTAACACGTCGTTATATGCTCTCCCTTCGTCTGACATTTTCGTCAAAATAAAATTTGTCGTTCCATTTACAATTCCCATTACTTTCGTAATAAGATCTGAAGAAAGTCCTTCTACGATGCTTCGTAAAATTGGAATCCCTCCAGCTACACTTGCTTCGTAAAATAAATCAGCCTTGTTATCTTTTGCTACCGCTAAGAGTTCCGCTCCGTGTAACGCCATTAAATCTTTATTTGCAGTCACAACGTGCTTCCCGCCTTTTAAAGCTTGTAAAATATATGCTTTCGCATCATCAATGCCGCCCATTACTTCGATGACAACATCAATATTAGGATTATCTAAAATTTCATTCACATCTTGTGTTAATAGAGTAGAAGGTACCTCTACCTCTCTCTCTTTCTCAATATTTTGCACCAACACTTTCGTTACTTTCACTGGACAACCGACTTGATGTATAAGTCGTTCTTGATGATCTGTAATAATACGAACTACACCACTACCAACTGTCCCAAGACCTAATAAGCCCACTTGAATTTCTTTCATAATACTGTCCACCCCTCAAAAATTGTGTTTAGATGCCATTATATAGACAAAAAATCCGAAAAACAATGTATTTTGAACATTCGGAAAAATAAGGCTTAATCTTTACAAATAAAACGCTACCACGTGTTACACAATCATTATTTACAATATATAAGGGGTTTCTTGATACACGTAATAATTCAGCCAATTAGAGAATAATAAATTCCCATGACTCCTCCACCTAACAAGTGACTTCTCATCTGGATTATTATGTTTAAAATAATTTTTTGGCACATCAATATTTAACCCTTTTTGGCAGTCCCGTTCGTATTCTTCCTTTAACGTATCACAACTATATTCACTGTGTCCGAGTGCGAAAACTTGCCTTCCCTCTTGCCCAATAACAAGATGAACACCCGCTTCTTCAGAATTGGCTAATAACGTTAATTCTTTCACTTTTTCAATATCACTCTCTCGTACTTCTGTATGACGAGAATGCGGAGCAAAAAACACTTCATCAAACCCTTGTAACAATTTCACATGTTGCTCGCGAACCTCATGTTCAAATACACCAAACATTTTTTCCGCAAGAGGATACTTCGGCACACCATAGTGATAATACAAACCAGCTTGTGCCCCCCAGCAAATATGAAGCGTAGATGTTACATTTGTTTTTGAATACTCCATAATACGTCCAAGCTCTTCCCAATAATCTACTTCTTCAAAAGAAAGAGTTTCAACTGGTGCTCCTGTAATAATGAGTCCATCAAATTTTTCATTCTCAATATCACGGAATGTTTTATAGAAGCTCGTTAAATGGTCCTGTGCTACATTGCGAGACAGATGCGATTCCATATGAAGTAAATGAACATCTAATTGCAACGGTGTATTTCCAATTAAACGAAGTAATTGCGCCTCTGTTTCTTGCTTTGTAGGCATTAAATTTAATATAGCAATTTTCAAAGCACGTATATCTTGTGTTACTGCTCGCTCCTTCGTCATTACAAAAATATTTTCCTTCTGCAATACTTTGCGAGCTGGTAAATCTTTATCAATTATGATCGGCATGTTGTTTGCCTCCGACTAGCGCTGCTTCTAAATCTGCAATAATATCAGAAACATCTTCTATACCGACCGATAAACGGATTAAATCAGATATAACGCCAGCTAAACGCTGATTTTCTGCGCTTAATTGTCTGTGCGTCGTACTAGCGGGATGTATTACACAAGTTCTTGCATCAGCTACATGCGTTACAAGAGTTGCGAGTTTTACATTTGCGATAAATTCTTTTGCTGCTTCTAATCCACCCTTAATACCAAATGTTAAAACTCCACTAGCTCCTTTTTTCAAATACTTTTGTGCTAACGAGTAATTTTCATTACTATCTAACCCTGGATAATTCACCCATTCAATGCGATCATGATTAGCAAGCCACTTAGCAACTTCGAGAGCATTTTCACTATGACGCTCCATTCGTAAATGCAATGTTTCCAGGCCAATGTTGCTAATATATGAATTGAATGGGCTCATACAGTTTCCGTAGTCTCTTAATAACTGAACGCGTGCTTTCACAATATACGCTGCTGCTCCAAAATTTTGAACATAGCTTACACCGTGATAACTCGGATCAGGTTCGACAAGCTCAGGGTATTTTCCATTTGTCCAATCGAAATTCCCCCCGTCTATTACAATGCCACCTAGAGAGCTTGCATGGCCATCAATATATTTCGTTGTAGAATGGACAATGATATTTGCCCCATGTTCAAACGCCTGGCATAAATAAGGCGTCGCTAATGTATTATCAACGATAAAAGGTACTTCTAATTCTTTTGCTGCCGCTGAAAGTTCTTTGAAATTCAAAACGTTCATTGCTGGATTTCCTAACGATTCTGCATAAACAAGTTTTGTCTTATCATTAGCAAGTGCCGCAATTTCATCTGCTGTTAAATTAGGATTAAAGAACGTAACATCAATGCCAAGCTTGCGCAAACTCACTCCAAATAAATTAAACGTTCCTCCGTAAACAGTTGAAGAACAAAGTAAATGGTCTCCACTACTGCAAATATTTAAAACCGCAAGCATAATAGCTGCCTGCCCAGAAGCTGTTGCAACAGCCCCTACACCGCCTTCTAAATCTGATAACTTCTGCTCAAATGCAGCTAGAGTAGGATTTCCAATACGCGTATATATATATCCTTCTGCCTCTAAATTAAATAGTGCTGCTAAATCATCTGACGTATCGTATTTATACGTTGTACTTTGATAAAGTGGTAAAACACGCGGCTCACCATTTTTTGGCGTATAGCCACCTTGCACACAAATCGTTCCTTTCCCCCATGATTCTCCCATCTCTCATTCTCCTTTCTTTTAATGCAAAATAAAAAACTGCTCCTTTCCTGAAAACAAGAAAGGAGCAGTTTGAAGACACGCTCTAAGGCTCTTTCTTATCTCTCAGGATTATTACCTGCAGGATTTGGCACAATTCCGTTATACGGCTGTTGCCAAGGTTTCATCGGGCCTGTCCCTCCACCTTTTCTTGATAAGACTATGCAATTACCGTTGATTTTATAGCAATAATTTCCTAATGTCAAATGGTTTTTCTGAATGTTCTAAATTAAATATAAGTAATTTAATTTAAACAACAAAAGAAATATAT
>NZ_JBFPJI010000502.1:0-1485 GCF_040838205.1 Bacillus sp. S4 | reverse complement strand
AAGTAGAACCATTACACCAATTGTCATTCCAATCGATAAATATAATTTTGCGTTAGTAAAAAATGAGACAGTTGGTCCTTCCGATTTATATCCTCCATGTTTTGCCTTTTTAAAAACATCAATTGTAGTTACAATGTGAGTACAAAGCGCTCCTAACATTATTAAACCAATATAAACTAACGTTTTATTATTCCTAGGAAAATCAAACATTCCTTCAACCATCATAACGATAAATGGTAATGTTGCTAACTGAAAAGAATAAAATAAAGTCACGATGGCTTGGAGTTTCTGTAATTTAAAAGCAACCTTTGAAGACATGTAAATTATTAAAAAAATCAACTCCAAAATGTATAACTTTACCTCAGATCGTACCAAAAATGTTTCAAATGGTGTTAAAGAAATCTTATCACCGTTCAGCAAAATACCTAAAAACATGATGAGCATTGGTATAGAAGTATATGCAAAAACTCCCCCATAAAAGATTCTTATATAATCTGGACTTAATCGATTTCTATTTTCAATTTCAAAAAGACCCATATCTTCTTCTCTTATATTCCACATTCAGCTTTTTCACCTTCTATATAGTTTAAATAATTCTCATACACTTAAATTCTATTTCACCATTATTTACTTTTCGTTTTGAATTTTTCATTTTGTTTTCGAGTTCTCCCACGCATTCTCTCATTTTCTTCCCAAGTCATATTAAATGATTTAAATTTGAATCTACAGTACACCAATAGCTGGAATTCTGCTGCACCAACGGCTACAGTGTACAGTAAAACAGTACCTATTACATATCCAATCAAAGTATCAATCGCATAATCATTATGAAAATAAATCAAAATAAGTAGGATTAATGCGTATATTGAAGCTACTTTCATCATAGTCCCTTTTATTTTACTAAAAAAGGAAGCGGATCTTTCATTCATACTAAATGCACCTTCACTTACCTGTTTAAACGTATCAATTGTTGTCACAATATGAACAATCACTGCTCCTATAAATAAGAAACCTACATATACTAATGTAATTCCGTCGATTGTATAGTCAGACATTCCAGGAAGAATTAAAGCCGTGAATAATATCGTACCTAATTGAAATGCATATAATAACACGACAATCGTTTGTAACTTTTGAAATTTAAATCGAGCTTTTGGAAATGAATATAGAATTAAAAAAATTATTTGCAAGCTATATAGCACAAGTTCAATTGTAACAATTGTTTTTTCGAATAAAGTAGTATAGTAGTCCCAACCAAAGGTTACTAAAGTACCAATAAGAAAAAACATCATAACTGAAACATACACTATTGTTCCTATCATAAAACCTAAAGCACCTTCTGGACTTAAACGCCTTCTACATATCATCCTAAACTTTTCTAAATTTTCTTCTTTTATTTTCCACATCCAAGTGCCCACCTTTAACCACATTCACTTAAATCATGTAGATTAAAAATAAAAACCTTCTCATTTTGATGAAAAGAGA
>NZ_JBFPJI010000501.1:0-1495 GCF_040838205.1 Bacillus sp. S4 | reverse complement strand
GTACAAGGATAAAATTAGATTTTTTGAATGTTATACATTTTTTTGTAAAGCAAAAGAGCCCTAGTATAAGGACTCTTTCTTAGCATTAAGCTATTTTTCGATTTAACGATTTGATTTCCTTCTCCTTTTCTGCATTTGGAGGGCGGATTACTATAGAGATAACGAAAGATATAACACATAGAACACCGATTGTAATGAAGGTTGGTTGAAATCCACCAAGTAGTGCCCCAATGAATGATCCTGCAAGTGCACCAAATCCGAAACCTTGGTAAACAATCCCGTAGTTTGTGCTATGGTTTTTTAATCCGAAGAAGTCTCCCACAATTGCTGGGAAGATGGTGATGTTACCACCAAAGCAAAAGGCAACACTTGCTACACAAGCAAAATAAATCCCGTAATTTAGTGGAATGAAACTTAAAGTGAAGACGGACAATCCAATAATAATAAATGTAGCAGAGACGATTTTTAATCGACCTATTTTATCTGATAACGTTCCAAGAATAATTCTACCTATTGTATTAAAGATTGCAATCATTGCGACGGCATTAGCGGCAGTCGCTGCACTAAGACCAACGAGCTGCACCCCAATGTCTTTTACCATACCGATTAAATATAAACCACCCATACAGGAAGTAAATAGCATGAAAAACAAGAAATATACTTGTTTAGTTCGCATCATTTCACGCGGAGTATAGTCATTGTGTAATGTTTCAGTTGCGGTGTTACTTACAATTGCTTCACGTAAGAAGAACGATCCGATTAATACTAAAAGTAAGACGATAATACCCCAATATAAAAATGCTTGTGATACACCAAGACTATCGATAAGATTTCCGTTTACATATCTAAAAATTAAGCTACCCATTCCATATGCTGAAACAGATATACCAGAAATAAGCCCTTTACGGTTTGGAAACCATTTAATTAAATTAGATAGTGATGTAATATATGCTGTTCCATCAGCATATCCAACGACAACACCGGCTAATAAATAAAGTAATGGTAATGAGGAAACTTGTGAACTAAGTATTAAACCGAGTCCTAAAACAATTCCAGCTGTAGCGATCAGTTTACGAAGTCCAAATTTTTGTTGTAGCTTTCCTGCAAATAGAGTTGAGAATGATAAAGAAAAACTCGTAATTGAGAAAGTGATCGCGACTGAATTGAGGTTCCATCCAAACTTACTTACAAGGGGTTGATTAAATAAACTCCATGTGTAAATTGTTCCTAGGCCAATTTGAACAATGATTGTACCTAGAACAATTAACAACGGATTTATAGATGTTTGTTTCATACTAACTGTCCCCTTCTTTTATCATGACATGAATTTTCACAGTTAGTATATCCATGATAAATTGCAAGATACTGTACGGAAAATGGAAATTAAGTTAGCGTACACAAAAAGACACTTCATCATGAAGTGTCTTTTTGTAGGTTATATACAGCATTTAAAGAAAGCTTTGTTAAGATAAGACATTTTCGAATGCTTATGTAC
>NZ_JBFPJI010000052.1:0-17555 GCF_040838205.1 Bacillus sp. S4 | reverse complement strand
GCTATATGTACATACAATTATATGAAAAGCTTGTTATCATTCAAAAAGCATATGAAAATATTCAAACGCTTGGAGAACAAATATATGAGAATTTAAAACATAAAAATGTAAATGCAGTTCAAAAGCTGCAAGTGGAACAATTGCAGTACATAGAAGGTGTAAAAGGATTATCTCGCTCTTTTGAGGAGATGGTTGTTCAGTTTTGTGAAGAAAAGAAAGTCGAACCATTGCGTATGCGTTCGCTATTTTCGTATTTTTCACCGGAAGAAATTGAAAAAATAGAAGAATTACAAAAAAGTTTAAATGAATTAGAAGAAAATGTAAAAATGATTCTTTTGAAAAATCAATATTACTTAAACGTACTATTAAAAACTACAGAGAGTATTGTAGATTCCGTTTCTGAATACAATTTGGAGAAAAACAATAATTCGCAAATCTTTATGAATGAACTATTGTAAAGGAGAAGTGAAGCATTATGAGGTTATCTGATTATAATACACCGCTATCTGGTATGCTAGCGGCCCAAATGGGATTACAAACGACGAAACAAAACTTATCTAACATTCATACACCTGGTTATGTGCGTCAAGCCGTGAATTTAGGGTCTGTAGGAGCAAGTAATGGTCATACGCCAGGACAGAGAATTGGTTCGGGTGTACAAACATTAGGTGTTGACCGAATTACTGATGAAGTGAAAACGAAGCAATTTAATGATCAGTTGTCACAGTTCTCTTACTATGCATATATGAATTCTACTTTATCACGAGTAGAGTCTATGGTAGGAACTACAGGAAAGAATTCATTATCTAGTTTAATGGATGGTTTTTTTAATGCTTTTCGTGAAGTTGCGAAAAATCCAGAACAATCAAACTACTACGATACATTAGTTGCTGAAACTGGAAAGTTCACAAGTCAAATAAATCGTCTTGCGAAAAACTTAGATACAGCGGAAGTACAGACGACAGAAGATATTGAAGCGCATGTCAATGAATTTAATCGTCTTGGTGCTAGTTTAGCAGAAGCGAATAAAAAAATTGGACAGGCAGGGACACAAGTACCTAATCAACTATTAGATGAACGTGATCGTATTATTACAGAGATGTCTAAATATGCCAATATAGAAGTGTCTTATGAATCTATGAATCCTAATATCGCGAGTGTTAGAATGAATGGCGTTTTAACAGTAAATGGACAAGACACATATCCACTTCAATTAAATAAGGGGAGCGAACCGATGACTGTTGCGATTTATGGATCGGATATTCCTTTAACAGGTGGAGCCATTCAATCAGCAATAGATACGAAAGGAAAGATTGCTAGTTATAAGAAACATATTGAAGACTTAATGAGTTCTGTGAAAAATCAAGTGAATACAGTGATGGGAAAAGATTTCTTCGTTGGAGATCATGCGAAAGATATTCAGTTAAATCCTGAATTCGCAAAAGATGTTTCAAAAATGAAAATTTCTGCTGAAACAGCAAATAAACTGGCAGGAATTACAGATGGAGATTATAAAGAAGGTCTTTCTTATAAACAAGCGTTAGACCAATTCATAGTTGGTGTAGCTTCTGATAAAAGTGCAGTGAATGCTTATCAAAATATTCATAAAGACTTATTAGAAGGTATTCAGCAAGAAAAGATGAGTATAGAAGGCGTCAATATGGAAGAAGAAATGGTTAATTTAATGGCCTTCCAGAAATACTTCGTGGCAAACTCTAAGGCCATTACAACGATGAATGAAGTATTTGACAGTCTGTTTTCGATTATTAGATAACGCGAGGTAGAAACGAAGCCCCTTTTTTTATGTGTAGAGAGAGGGTCCTGCATAGGGTGGAAGCGGACAGAGCCTTTTAGTGGACCAAGCCGTGTAAGACCAGAGATATGAAATGATTGAATGATAAGTTAGCTAAGAGGAAAGCCATGTGTAGTAAATGTATCGTCCTCGTGTTAAATAAAAATGAAAAAGAGCTTTTTTTATGTGTAGAGAGAGGGTCCTGCGTTAGATAGAGGCGGTCAGTGCCTATTAGTGGACCAAGCGATGTGAGACCAGAGATATGAAGTGGTTGTGGGATAGGTTAGGTTAGAGAACAGCCATGTCAAATAGAAACGAGGCCCTTTTTTTATGATTAGAGAGAGGGTCCTGAGTTAGATAGAGGCGGTCACAGTGCCTATTAGTGGGCGAGCGATGTGAGACCAGAGATATGAAATAATTGAATGGTAGGGAAGAAAATAGCTGTATAAAATTGTGGTTGCTTCCCCGCGCTAAGTCAAATATAGATAAAGGAGAAGATGATGGATGAGAGTATCTACGTTTCAAAATGCAAACTGGGCAAAGAATCAGATGATGGATTTGAATGTGCAACAGCAATACCACCGAAATCAAGTAACTTCTGGGAAGAAAAACCTTCTTATGAGTGAAGATCCACTTGCGGCAAGCAAATCATTTGCGATTCAGCATTCTTTAGCAAATATTGAACAAATGCAAAAAGATTTAGCGGATTCGAAAAATGTATTAACACAAACTGAAAATACTTTACAAGGTGTTTTTAAATCTTTAACAAGAGCGGATCAATTAACAGTGCAAGCGTTAAATGGAACAAATAGCGAAAAAGAATTGAAGGCAATCGGTGCAGAGATTGATCAAATTTTAAAACAAGTTGTATATTTAGCGAATACGAAAGAGCAAGGCCGTTATATTTTCGGTGGTGATAGTGCTGAGCAAGTTCCATTCACAGAAGATGGTACGTATCAAGGTGGAAAAAATGATGTGAACTGGCAACTAAATGATGGCTATGAATTAAAAGCATTTCGTAACGGAGAAGAATTATTATCACCGGTTATAAAAACGTTAAAACAGATGAGTGAAGCGCTGAATAAAGGTGATCAAAAAGCTTTGCAACCACTATTAGGAGAAAATAAGAAAAACTTAGATAGCATCATTAACCGTACAACTGAAGTTGGTTCAACTATGAATACAATGGAGACGTTTAAAACGATTTTAAGCGAGCAAAATTTAGCACTTCAAGAAAACCGTAAAGAAATTGAAGATGTCGATTTGGCGGTAGCAATTTCTGACCTAGCATATATCAATGCAACGTATGAAGCGACGCTTAAAGCGGTTAGTACGATGAGTAAAACGAGTATTTTAGACTACATGTAAACAATAAGGAGTGAGACAACATGGCAGGGACATTAACAGGTATTGGCGGTAGACAACAGATCTGGAACCTCGGAAATAATATGATCGATACATCTAACTTTGTAGAATTAGAAATGCAAGCGTTAGATATGAGAAAAACACCGTATGCTAATGAAAAGAACCAACTTTCACAAGATAAACTATTATACACAAGTTTAAAATCAGAATTTAGTTCTTTCACACAAACATTTAAAAACTTAGCGGCTTTTAAAGGGAATGAGAAAAAAGTTACAACAACACAAGACGGTTATATTAATGTAAAAGCTGATGGTGGAGCGATTGCAGGAACTTTTAATATGATGATTACACAGCTCGCACAGCGTCATCAAATAGCTTCTAATTCTATTGATAATATAAATGAGAAGCTTCCAAGAAATGAAACAATAAAACTAGGCGATAAAGAACTAAAAGTAACAACTGATATGACATATAAAGATTTAATTAATAAAATTAATGATGGGGATTATGGGGTATCAGCATATACACTTGGTAATAAAATTTTTATGTCCTCTACGAAAGAAGGAGAGGCAAACGCTATTAAATTAGCAAGTACACCACCTAACGTACTTACTGAACTATTTTATTCAGAGGTGGAAATTAAAGGGACAGGCACAAATCAAGACAGTGAAACTAAGACGGAAATGAAATTAAATACTATTAATGAAGCAAAAAATGCTATATATAGTATTAACGGTATCGAGGACAAAAGTCCTACGAATACAATTGAAGCTCTTCCTGGCGTGAAAATTGAATTGTTAAAAGTAACGGAGCCAAAAGTAGACGAAAAACCAGGTGAAGAAAAATCAGATGCAGGTACAACAACAGATTCAAAAGTAAAAGGTATTGATCTGAAGTTTACAGTAAGTGATTCAAATGTAACAGACGCATCAAATATTATTAAAAAAATGGTAGCTGATTATAATAAAGCTGTTTCTACAATAGATATTTTTGCTGGAAAAGGTGGAGCCTTCCAAGGTCAAGCTATTATGCAAAGTGTACGTCAAGCGATGAATAACATCGTAACATTTTCTCAAGACGGTAATTATTTGTTTTCATTTGGAATTCAATTAAAGCAAGACGGGACGATGGAAGTTAATGATGAAAAATTAACACAAGCGTTAAAAGACAAGCCGGATGCAGCGAAGCAATTTTTCTTTGGTTCTAACGGTTTAGGGAAGATGATGGAAGAACCACTTGATAAACTATTTGGTGATAAAGGTGTAGTCGGAGAGCATGTAAAAAACATCGATTCACGTGTAAGTGATTTAGATAAAAAGATTAAAGATATTGAAACACAAAATCTGCAAAAACAAGATGAGATTGTGAAGAAGTATCAAAAGCTAGAAAGTACATTAGCGGCGCTAGATAGCCAACTAAAAACAATTAAAGCAATGACAAAACAAAAAAGTGATGATTAATGAAAGTTGAGGAAGTGATCGTATGCAAGCATGGCAACGTTATATGCAAAATGATATTATGACGAGTAATCCAATTAAAAATACAATTTTTATTTATGAAAGATGTATCGTTGAGTTTCGTAATTTAGAAGAGCTTTTAAATACTTTTAAACTACAAGAAGGAGATGCACTTCTTGAAAAATTAGAACGTATTTTTGAAGAGTTAAAGCTTCAATTAAATCCTGAGATTACTAAAGATTTGTATGATAGTCTATTCGGTTTATACGATTGGATTAGCATTCAAATTCAGACGATGAAAGTAACGCGTGAAGTAAAAGACATGGATGCGATTGTGCAAGTGTTACAAGATTTAATAGACGGTTACCGCGGAGCACTCGAAAATGAACAATGATATTTATCGAGCGTTTGTCGGCTGTTTTAATGAAATCGGTGAATTACAAGTGTCAGATGAAGAATTTGCTGAGAAAAGTGCTATGTTAAATCGCTGGATGATGACCTTGGATGAAAAGACGCGAGCAGATGTTGCAGCGGAAGTGAGTCCATTAATAATAAAGGCAGCTCAACATATTCGAGATAAGCAAAAGATTTTGGAAGAAATGATTATGACAAATGATGGACGAATGAAAGCTAATTCGTTTTACGGTAAATATTAATTGTAAAGTATGGAAACGGGTTCTCCTTATTATAAGGGGAATCCATTCCGTAGTTTGAATAAAAGCGTTCCGCTGATTGAGGTTTCACTTTATGACTGTAATGAAAAAACAGAAATAATCTAAATAATAAAAAAAAGAAATTTATTTTATTGTTCTTATATAGAAATGTTATATAGATTACTAAGTGAATACAGTTTTTTTATTCTTTTATATATTTTTGTATTTTTCTAAAGACAACAATGGGAAAATGGAATAAAATATGAAAGGGTACATAATAGATAACATTTTAATAAATACATATAAGGAAATGAATAATAAAGTGAAACTTCCATCAGTGGATGATCATGCCGTAAGCGAGCATGATGGAAAAAAGAAGGGTGTGGAATATGCCGGACTTAGTTAGTGATGTTAGTCATTATATGAATTATTTAGTAACGAAGCGAAATACTGTTTCTAGTAATATTGCAAATGCGAATACACCAGGGTTTAAAGCACAAGATGTAACATTTGCTGAACAAATGAATATGAATAATCCGCTATTCAAAAAAAATGCTGCGGATTTAAAGAGTAATTCAGACTTATATCAAACGAATGAAATGCACTTACCAACAGTAAATGCGAAAAATACATATGCAAAGATTCAAACGAAATCAATGCAAACGAATAAAGATGGAAATAGTGTGGACGTAACGACAGAAATGCTAGATTTAATGAAAACAAACCAATTATACGGTATCTCAATTAATGCGATTAATACGCAATACGCAATTAACCAAGCAGCACGTGGACGTTAAGAGTAGAAGGAGAGACAACGCGATGTTCCAAGCAATTAATGCAAGTGGCTCAGGACTAACTACAGCGAGAAAATGGATGGAAGTTACTTCTAACAATATCGTGAATGCAAATACGACGGGAGCGCCGGGCGCAGAGCCGTATCACCGCCGAAGTGTGGTGCTAGAATCAAACAATAGTTTTGCAAGTATGCTAGATGGAGCTCCTACTAACGGAGTGAAAATAAAAAGTATTGAAACGGATCGAAATGAAAATCTTGTGTATGATCCGACGCATCCACATGCAAATGAAGAAGGATATGTACGTTATCCGAACATTGATGTGACAGCTGAGATGACGAATGTAATGGTTGCTCAAAAAATGTATGAAGCAAATACGAGTGTATTAAATGCGAACAAAAAAATGCTCGATAAAGATTTAGAAATCGGCCGAGGATAAGAGGGAAGATGGGAAATATGAAAATCCAACCAATGTTAAATACACAGCCATTTGGAGCAATTCAGCCAATTGGCGTACCGAAAACTTCAGAAACATCTGTAGTTGAAGGCAAAAAGTTTATTGATTTATTGGAAGATATGAATCAAACGCAAAATAATGCACAAACAGCAGTATATGATTTACTGACAAAAGGGGTAGGAGAAACGCATGATGTTTTAATTCAGCAGAAGAAAGCTGAATCACAAATGAAAACGGCTGCTCTTGTACGAGATAATCTTATTGAGAATTATAAGTCACTAATTAATATGCAAATTTAGGAAAATGGACGGGTGTGTTTAAATGGAAAAGATAAAAAATGTTTTCCAATCGTTGAAAACGTGGCATAAGTTAGTAATTGGTGCTGCGCTTTTAGCGATTGTAACAGGAGCACTTTTATACTTCACCTTGCCAGATAAATATGTTGTTGTATATCAAAATTTAAACGATACAGATAAGCAAGAGATTACAGCAGAATTATCGAAGCTAGGTGTTGATTATCAATTAGCAGCTGATGGTTCGATTCGAGTGCAAAAGAACGATGCTCCATGGGTTCGAAAAGAAATGAATGGAATGGGCTTACCGTTTAATTCAAAAAGCGGTGAGGAAATTTTATTAGAAAGCTCGCTCGGTTCAAGTGAGCAAGATAAGAAAATGAAGCAGATTGTCGGTACGAAAAAGCAATTGGAGCAAGATATTGTAAGAAACTTTGCGACAGTTGAAACGGCGAATGTGCAAATTACATTACCTGAAAAAGAAACCATTTTTGATGAAGAAAAGGCAAAGGGAACAGCAGCAATTACTATTGGTGTGAAACGTGGACAACTATTAACAGCTGATCAAGTTGCAGGTATACAGCAAATGATTAGTGCGGCAGTTCCTGGGGTGAAAGCAGAAGAAGTAAGTGTTATTGATAGTAAAAAAGGTATTATCTCGAAAGGAGCAGATGAAGCACATTCTACTAGTTCCTCTTCTTATGAAAAAGAAGTTGAGATGCAACAACAAATTGAAGGTAAATTAAAGCAAGATATTGATGCGACGTTAATGACGATGTTTAAGCCAAATGAATATAAAGTGAATACGAAAGTGTCTGTAAATTATGATGAAGTTACACGTCAGTCAGAAAAATATGGGGATAAAGGTGTACTTCGCAGTAAACAAGAGCAAGAGGAAAGCTCTACTGCGCAAGAAGGAGCGGATACGAAGCCAAGTGCTGGTATTACAGCGAATGGTGAAGTGCCAAACTACGGTACGAACAATAATCAAAATGGTAAAATCGTCTACGATAATAAAAATGGTAACAAAGTTGAAAACTATGAGATAGATAAAACGGTTGAAACGATTAAGAAACATCCGGAATTAACAAAAACAAATGTTGTTGTATGGGTCGATAATGATACGTTAGTAAAACGAAGAATTGATATGACAACGTTTAAAGAAGCAATTGGTACAGCTGCTGGACTTCAAGCTGATCCGAATGGAAACTTTATAAATGGTCAAGTTAACGTTGTAACTGTTCAGTTTGATCAACCGAAAGTAGAGAAAGAGAAAGAGCCAGAAAAAATCGGCATTAACTGGTGGTTATTCGGTGGAATTACAGGTGGATTGTTAGCGCTTGGTGGCCTATTATGGTTCTTCTTAGCAAGACGTAAGAAAAAGAAAGAAGAAGAGGAATATGATGAATACTTAGCAGAAGAGGAAGTTGCTGCAAGTAGTGAAAGCATTATGGAAATTCCTGAAGAGAAAATAGTACCAGAGCCAAAACCAGAACCAGTAGAACCGGCAGAACCTACATTAGATGACCAAGTGCAGGAAGCTACGAGAGAGCATGTAGAAGGTACTGCAAAAGTTATTAAAAAATGGCTAAACGGATAAGTAAGGGAGGAAAAACAATGTTAGATGAAATCTCCTCCAAAGAAAAAGCTGCCATCCTCATTCGTACATTAGACGAAGAGGTGGCAGCAAAAGTCATTGAATATATGACGGCTGAGGAAAAAGAAGTGTTACTTCGTGAAATTGCGAAGTTTCGTGTATATAAAGCAGAAACGTTAGAAAATGTACTAGGGGAGTTTCTGTATGAACTAAATGTAAAAGAATTAAATTTAGTGACCCCAGATAAAGAATACATTCGTCGTATATTTAAAAATATGCCAGAAGACGAGTTGGAAAAATTATTAGAAGACCTTTGGTACAACAAAGATAATCCATTTGAATTCTTAAATTCACTAACAGATTTAGAGCCACTTCTTACAGTGCTTAATGATGAATCGCCACAAACGATAGCAATTATTGCTTCTTATATTAAGCCTCAACTAGCATCTCAATTAATTGAGAGATTACCAGATCATAAACGTGTAGAAACGGTAATGGGCATTGCGAAGCTAGAGCAAGTAGATGGTGAATTAATTAATCAAATTGGTGAGTTATTAAAAGCAAAATTAAATAATATGGCATTTAGTGCTATTAATAAAACAGATGGATTGAAAACGATTGTGAACATTTTAAATAACGTTTCACGAGGCGTTGAAAAAACAGTCTTTCAAAAGCTCGATGAAGTCGATTATGAGTTATCTGAGAAAATTAAAGAAAATATGTTTGTCTTTGAAGACTTACTCGGTCTTGAAGATCTTGCACTTCGCCGCGTATTAGAGGAAATTACAGATAACGGTGTTATTGCGAAAGCAATTAAAATTGCAAAAGAAGAAATTAAAGAGAAATTATTTACATGTATGTCTTCAAACCGTAAAGAGATGATTCTAGAAGAGTTAGATGGCTTAGGACCGCTTAAGATGACGGATGCTGAAAAAGCGCAGCAAACGATTACAGGTACAGTGAAAAAACTAGAAAAAGAAGGAAGAATTATCGTTCAAAGAGGTGAAGATGATGTCCTTATTTAAAAACAGAATTCCGAAGAATTCTGTTTCTTTTTCTGAAGAAACGTATGAATTACAATTCCCGAAACCAATATCAGTTCACGCCCAAGAAGAAATACAAGTAGATCATGCAGAACTTCTAGCACAGCAAGATGTATTACATATTGAAATGCATCAACTAAGGCAGCAGCAGCAAATGCTAGAGCAAGAGCGTCAGCGGTTGTTACAGGATAAAGAACAGTTTCAAATGCATATTCATGAACAAATGGAGCAGATGGAAGCAGCACGTATGCAGTTTCAAAAGGAGCAACAAGAAACAGCATATGAATGGACTGAGTTATTATGGAATCAATCTTTTCAATTAGCAGAAAAAATTGTGAATCAAGCGGTAGATTCACGATTATTAGACGTTTTGCCGATTTTAACAGGTATCGTGCAAACATTGCCTACTTCATTTGAAAAATTAACTATAACGGTTCATCCAGAAACATTTGAGCGTATACAAGAAGAGAAAGAAAATACGAAAGAGTATTGGTTACTACAATTAGTAGAATGGAAGTATGATTTTTCTTTACAGTTTGGCGAATTTGTTTTGGAAGAAGAGAAAGAGTTTTTTGAATTTAAATTTGCAACTATATTTGCGAAACTTCGTCATAAATGGGAAGAGGAAAAGTTGTTTGAGGAGCAAAAGGTATGAACAATAAGCTCATGAACGAACATAATAAATGGAATACGTTTATTGAAACGCCGTTTTATACGAAAGTTGGCAAAGTTCATAGTGTACAAGAGCAGTTTTTTGTAGCGAAAGGTCCGAAAGCGAAGATTGGAGATGTTTGTCTCGTTGGAGAACATAGCGTCTTATGTGAAGTTATTGCAATTGAAAAAGAAAATAATATGTTACTACCATTTGAACAGACAGAAAAAGTATGTTACGGAGATTCAGTTACATTAATTGCAGAAGATGTCGTTGTGCCCCGTGGTAATCATTTGCTTGGAAAAGTGTTAAGTGCAAATGGCAAAGTGTTAAACGAAGAGGCTGAAAATATTCCAGTGCAAAAAATAAAATTAGATGCACCGCCGATTCATGCATTTGAGCGTGAAGAAATTACAGATGTATTTGAAACGGGAATTAAATCGATTGATTCTATGTTAACGATTGGGATCGGGCAAAAGATTGGTATTTTCGCAGGATCGGGTGTTGGTAAATCTACATTACTTGGAATGATTGCGAAAAACGCAAAAGCTGATATTAACGTTATTAGTTTAGTAGGTGAGCGTGGCCGGGAAGTAAAAGACTTTATTCGAAAAGAATTAGGCGAAGAAGGTATGAAAAAAAGCGTCGTTGTTGTAGCGACGTCAGATGAAAGTCACCTTATGCAACTGCGTGCGGCTAAGCTTGCAACGTCGATTGCCGAATATTTCCGTGATCAAGGTAATAATGTACTACTTATGATGGATTCAGTTACTCGTTTTGCCGACGCTCGCCGAAGTGTTGACATTGCAGTCAAAGAATTACCAATCGGTGGTAAAACACTCTTAATGGAAAGTTATATGAAAAAGTTATTAGAGCGATCCGGAAAAACACAAAAAGGGGCAATAACAGGTATTTATACAGTGCTAGTTGATGGTGACGATTTAAATGGTCCTGTACCAGATTTAGCTCGTGGTATTTTAGATGGACATATTGTATTAAAACGTGAGCTCGCAACTCTTAGTCATTACCCTGCCATTTCCGTACTAGATTCGGTGAGTAGGATTATGGAAGAAATCGTATCGCCGAATCATTGGCAACTTGCAAATGAAATGAGAAAAATTTTATCTATTTATAAAGAAAATGAATTGTATTTTAAACTAGGAACAATTCAAGAAAATGAAGAAAATGCTTATATTTTTGAATGTAAAAATAAAGTAGAAGCTATAAATATGTTTTTAAAACAAGGTCGAACGGATAGTTTTCATTTTGAAGATGTTGTCCAAGCGATGCACCATATTGTATAAGATCTCGCCCTTTGAGGTCTTATTTTTTTGTTTTTAATATTTCACAGATTTTTTTGTAAAAAAACTATATAATAGAAAAAGGGGAACGTTATAATAGGAAGGGGCTATGAAAACGGGTGGATAAGCAGCAGTACGACACGATAAAATTGCAGATTAATCAAGAGAAAGAACAAATCTTGAAAGAAGTGTACGAACTAACAGCTGAAAAAAGAAAAATAGAACAAAAAAAAGAATATGATCTGTATGTTGTGAAATCACGTAGTAAAGTCGTACAAACTGGGCAACGTATTATGGCTGGTATGCTGTCTTCACATACATTTTCACCTGAAAGAATAGAAGAATGGAATCGGAAAATTAAAAAAACAGAAGGTTTTATTCAAAAAAATGAAAGCCTTTTAGAGAAAATAAAAGAAAAAGAACGTGTCATTGATGAAATGTATCAAGAAGATTGTAAGAAGCTTGCGAAAGTAAAAGAAAAGTTAGAAGAAAAAATGCTTCTTGATTTAAAAATGTGTATGAACGGATGAGGTGGATGTAGTGATACAATTTGTATTACCGGTGCAACAGAGTTTACCTCCGCAAAAAGAAAAAGGGCTAGAAATACAATCAAAAAATGAAAATTCTTCATTTGATAATACAATGAGAATTGAAAATAAAAAACAGCCGAAAACGGAGAAACCGAAACGAGCAGAAGCACCAGAAGAAGAGAAGAAAGAATATCTTCTCGCAAAAAAAACGGTAACGAAAGAAGAGCCGATTGTAAAGAAAGAAGAAAAAAAAGAGACAGAACAATTATTACTAGCTGTATCTGAGCAAATGATTGCAATTGAGCAATTACGTGTGCAGCCAGAATTGTTATATCAATACATACAAAAAATACAAGAATTATATAAAGAATACGGAAATATTAAACTGAACGAATTGCCTGCAGCTGAATTACAACAATTACAAGAACTCCTTTCGAACATGAATATTAAAAATGTCATATGTTTAGAAGATACAATGCAAATGGCGTTAGACAAGGTGACAATGCCAGAGCAGACGTTGCAAGTATTAAAAGTCGTAGAATCAGAAACTTGTAATATTGCAAAGAAACAAGAGGAGTCTAAGGAAGTAGAACTCCCGAAAGCAGAGAGCGATGATGTGAAGGTAGAGTTATCAAAAGTCGATCAGTTAAATGATTCCAGTTCAGCCGGAGCTGAGTTATTAAATAAAGCAACGGGTACTGACCAAATAGGAAAACAAAATAGTGGAGCTGAGAAGGTTACATTACCTGACTTAGGTAAGAAAATGGAAGCACAAGTAGAAGCATTGCAAAAGTTTGTAGTGAAACAAGAACGTGTTTTATTCCAGCTAAATCCAGAAAAACTTGGTACATTAACTGTATTTATGAAAAAGCATGGAGATCAAATTGAGGTTCATGTAGAAATGGAAAAACACGATGCGAAAAAACGTGTTGAAATGATTTTTGACGATTTGAAGCTAAAGTTAAAAGAAAAAGAAATTAATATTCAAATTAGTTATTCAGAAAAAGATGAACATCGTAAAGAACAACGAGAACAAGAGCAAAGGCAAAAACAAAAATTAGCAAATACGAAACATGAGAAACAACAATCAAAAGAATTTGCGGGATTATTGGAGGAATAAAGCGTGCCAACAGTTGGATTAAATACAACGAGTACAAATCATATTCCGTTACAAGCAGGAGCGCAAAAAAGTAATGTACCTGTTAACGGTGTACAATCGCCAGTTCAACAAACAAATGGAGTTTCAGCAGGGGAGCAAAAAACTCCTGGGGTAATGGGAAAAGATGATTTCCTAAAATTGTTTTTATCGAGTTTCCAACATCAAGATCCATTTAATGCGATGGATATGAATCAAATGATGAACCAAACAGCGCAGTTATCTCTTATGGAACAAGTACAAAATATGACAAAAGCAGTTGACTCTTTAAGAACGACGATGCATTCGACAGCGCTTGATGGTGGAATGAAGTTTTTAGGAAAGTATGTAAGAGGTATTGACGGTGAAGGGAACAAAGTAACTGGTCAAGTAGAAACAGTTCGCCTTGCAGAAAATAACGAAGTACAGCTCGTTATTGATAATAAAGTAGTGTCTCTTCGTTTCGTGGAAAGAGTGTCTGATAAACCAATTGGAGAAACGAATCCAGAAGATGCAAAGAAAGACGATCAAAAAGTAGCTGAAGAAGTAAAAATAACAAATTCATAAGGGAGTGTCCATACGTTATGATTAAAGCGTTATATACAAGTATTACAGGAATGAATGCAACACAAAATGCATTAAGTGTTACTTCAAATAATATTGCCAATGCACAAACAGTTGGTTATAAAAAACAAAAAGCAATGTTTGATGATTTACTGTACAACAATTCAATTGGTGCAAAAGGCGATGGTAAATACGCAGGAACGAACCCGAAAAGTATCGGTAACGGTGTGAAAATGAGCGGAACAGTTACGGACTATAGCGATGGTACAATTACGTTAACGGGTGGTAAAACACAAGCAGCAATGGAAGGTAATGGTTTCTTCGTAGTTGGTGATTCAAAAGGCGGCAACATGGAATTTACGCGTAAAGGTACGTTCGGGATATCTTCAGATTACTATATTACGAATACAGAAGGCCAATACGTATTCGCATATCCTGCAAATGCAGCAACTGGTGAAGTTGATTTATCTGGTATTCCAGGACCGTTGCAAATTCCAATGGGATCAGCAATCGGTGGTATTCGAACGTCAAAAGGAGTAATCGGAGGGAATATTCCAACTGATGCAAAACAGATTACGCAAGAATTGCCTGTATATGATGATGCCGGTAATACATGGACAATGCGTGTAGAATTTAAACAAACGAGCGAACATAATTATACATATAAAGTACAGATGCGTAATGATTCGAAAAAAGAAACAGAGTTTCAGGATGTTCAAGGTGCAGGTGGTAATATGACATTTGATGCAGTAGGAAATCCAAATCAGCAAAATCCAGGAGCAGCTATTCCGTTTAATGGCGGAACAGTAAATTTAGATTTTAGTAAATTAACAAACCATCCGACAGAGAAAACATTATCAGTAACAAACGTAGATGGTAGAGCGGCGGCGACTGTTAAAGATTGCTTTATTGCTGACGGTGGATATGTGATGGTAAAATATTCTGATGGAAGTATGAAATCTGCTGGTCAATTAGCTGTTGCAATGTTCCCAAATGAGGGCGGTTTAATGAAAAACGGAAATGGTAACTATACAGCGACAAATACAACTGGTATTTTAGCAATGGGCGTATCTGGTCAAAACGGTGCAGGAAAAGTACGTGGTGGCGCACAAGAAGGTGCAAACGTAGATTTATCTGTAGAATTCGTTGATTTAATGTTATACCAACGCGGATTCCAAGGAAATGCGAAAGTAATTAAAATTTCAGATGAAGTATTAAATGAAGTTGTGAACTTAATTCGATAATAAATCGTAAAGAAAAATTGTAACGTAGTAGAAAGGGTTTTTTATTCGTATGACAAGACAAGAGCGAATTTTACAATTGCCTTTTTTCGAAAATAAACGTGAGCTTGCTGAGCAAGTGTTAAAAATAGAACGAGAAGAGCATGTATATTTACCAGATCAATTTGAAATCAAACAAGTGCCTCCATATTCGTTTGGTGAAAAACAAGCAGTCATTGGCCTTATACACGAGTTTTATTTCGTAAGTATTGGTAGTAATGGTGTTTGGCAGTATCAATTGTTTAAAGATGAGATGAAGTGCCGTGAGTTTTTCGTTATGTTGCCGGATATTACGGATCAGCAGCTTGCTTTTTGGTTCAATAACATTGAGTTGTTGAAAGGGGCTTAAAAGCTTTCTTTTTAGGTTTTGAGAGAGGGTCCAGCGATGAGTAGTAGCGGTCAGTGCTTATGAGTGGCTCGTATGTTGTAAGACTAGAGATATGTAGTGGTTTTAAGGTAGTTGGAGAGGCTGGAATCCAAGTGTTTAGGTGGTGCCTCTTCTCTCTTTGAAGATATAGGGCCTATGAGCAGTGATTTGAAATAGATATAGATTAATTTAAGATAGTTGTGCTATATTGTATAATTAGACTAAGTTTATATAAAAGGAGAGGTGAGGAGGATGGCGCAGAATAAGTATCGCGTTACATTCATTTCGCCAAGTGAGGTTGAGCAACGTACTGTAATGACGGCGAGTAGTTTGCCTAATTTAATACGTCAAGTAGAGAGTATTATTGCAGATCCGAACGGTTATTTTGTAAATGATAAAAAGAATAATTGCTATTTTAAAGTGATTAAAGAAAATGTTACGTTTATTCAATATGAGTTACTATTTTCGGATAAGGAAATTCACATTGAAAAGTTAAAACATATAGCACCGGCGGTATTGAAACAAGTATTTAAAAAAATAAACGATTCGGAATTATATGCACTTGCACTCCTTGATGTTGATATAGCTACAAAGGAATATGTACTAGGAGAAATGAATCCAGAGCTTAGAGTGAGAGTGGAAACAGAGCTTGCAAAAAAATGGGAAGCGATGCCGACAGAAATTGTAGGAGCGCAAGAAGTGTTACTAGAGGCACTTGCTTCGTTTATACAAGATTAAGCTTTACCACTGTTTTTATTACTTTAAAACTATAAGGCTCAGTCAACTACCTATATTTTCATATAGGTAGTTGACTTTTGGGGTTCATTAAAGCTTAATAATTAGATATATGGAATTAATGAAAGGGGAGCGACACCTTTATGTCACAAGCACAAAGTATTTTATTAGAAAGTGGAACAAACGAATTAGAAATCGTAACTTATACTGTTGGTGAAAATTTATTTAGCATCAATGTAATGAAAGTGCGTGAAATTATTAATCCATTCCCTGTTACAACTGTGCCGGAATCTCATCATGCAGTTGAAGGTGTTGTTCAAGTACGCGGTGAAATCTTACCTGTTATTAACTTAGCGACAGCTCTTAATTTAAAATCTATAAAGCCACTTGATCAAACGAAATTTATCATCTCGGAATTAAACCAAATGAAAGTTATTTTCCGTGTTGATGAAGTGCATCGTATTCAACGCATTTCTTGGGAACAAATTGATGAGCCAGCTTCATTATCTATGGGACTAGAAGAAACGACGTCTGGAATTGTAAAACTAGATGGGAAAATTATCTTATTGTTAGATTATGAAAAAATTGTTTGCGAAATTAGTAACACTGGTTATGACAATAAAACACTTTCAGGATTAGAGCAAAAAACAGATCGTGCTGAAAAAGTTATTTATATTGCAGAAGATTCAGCGATGCTTCGCCAAATACTAGAAGAAACATTATCAACAGCTGGATATACGAAAATGAATTTCTTCAGCAATGGTGCAGAAGCGTTAGCGCAAATTGAAAAACTAGCAAAAGAGCAAGGTGAAAAAATGTTTGAACATATTCATCTGCTTATTACAGATATTGAAATGCCAAAAATGGATGGACATCATTTAACGAAAGTAATTAAAGACAGTGAAGTAATGAAGCAATTACCAGTTATTATTTTCTCTTCTTTAATTACGAATGAGTTGTTCCATAAAGGTGAGGCAGTTGGAGCGAATGCTCAAGTGAGTAAGCCTGATATTCAAGAGTTAATTGGTTTAGTTGATAAGTTAGTGTTGTAAAAAAGTTTTGAAAAGCGTTTTTTTTTGTTGGGATAGAGGAACTAGCCGAGTGAGGAAGCGGTCAGTGCCTAATAGGTTTCCATGCGATGTAAGACCATAAATATTGAGTGTTTTTAGGTAAGTGAAAGAAGTGAGCCTCCGAGTGAGGGTTTGAAGAACCGGTTTACAACTCTTTTCTATTTAGTGGGAATAGAGGAACTAGCCAAGTATGGGAGCGGTCAGTACCTAATAGAGGTCCATGCGATGTGTAAGACCAGAGATATGGAGTGATTTTAGGTAAGTCGACGAAGTAGGCTTTCGAGTGAGGGTTTGAAGAACCGTTTTAAAACACGCTTTTTAGTGGGAATAGAGGAACTAGCCAAGTGAGGAAGCGGTCAGTGCCTAATAGGTTTCCATGCGATGTAAGACCAGAGATATGGAGTGTTATTAGGTTAGTGAAAGAAGTGAGCCTCCGAGTGAGGGTTTGAAGAACCGGTTTACAACTCTTT
>NZ_JBFPJI010000500.1:0-1497 GCF_040838205.1 Bacillus sp. S4 | reverse complement strand
ATATTGTATAACAGATAATTTTTATGCATTATTGATTAACATTGCTTATTGTGCTAACGAATCAGGATAGTGTGGCGACCGACAAACTAAATAGTTGCTTATCCTCAATTATTAGAAGGAAAGTTCCATCATTTCGCGAATTTATTAGACATAGACGAGTGCTATAATTTTCTATATCTACATATAAGAGGTGACTACGCATGAATCAAAGACCGTCAGAAGAAGAATACGCCGGGAACTCCGGCGAATATATCCGTTTGGTACCGGACGGTAACATCATCGATATTCTGCTCGCCCAGGAAAAGCAAATGACCGAGCTCCTGGCATCGTTGACCGAAAGCCAGTACGCGTATCGGTATGCTGAAGGAAAATGGACGCTGAAAGAAGTCGTGGGCCACATTGCAGACTCGGAACGTGTCATGACCTACCGCCTGCTCCGGTTCGCAAGAGGGGACCAGACGCCTCTGACTGGTTTTGATCAGGAATTGTTCATGCCTCCTTTCGGAAGGTGGACAACCGCGCAATTGGCCGAAGACTACCGGGCCGTACGGCAATCAACGATCACATTGCTGCGCGGGCTACCGGCGGAGGCGTGGACCCGCAAGGGCACAGCCAACAACCTAAGCATTACGGCGCGCGCCCTCGCGTACGGCATCGCAGGACACGAACTTCATCACATGGGGGTCATCCGAAATCGGTACTTGAGTTAATCGTAGGCTGAGGCCTTTGGAATGGAACTAACACCTCTCATACAACCTTAGATACCGTTCTTATTGGGGTCCCGCCCCACAACCATCAACTTAAGGATTTAGACCATTTTTGAAATTAAAAGCACATTACTATTCTCTTATGTTAATGAGAAAGGGTGACGTGCTTTTTATGAATATGCACCAAAAACAAGAGTTATCTTTATTTGCCGAAGAGTTATATCGATTTTTTTCATTTGGGGGTATTTGTTTTTCTTAGCTTGATGGTGATGGGGCACTACTCTATAATGGTCAAATTAAAATTTAAAACAGTTATAGAGACTCCATTCCTCGGAAATATTGTAACTATTAAGTTGTAAAAAGAACCGTAGTTTTTCATTTTTGGAAAGGCTATGGTCCTTTTTAGTTGTAGCAAAGATATGATTTGAGGGATTTTTTGTAAATCAAAAAATTTTGATTAATTAGTTGCATAATAAATTAATCAGCGTATATACTATAAACATCAAAAAAAGTTGATGAAGGGGGAGTGAACTAAAATGGCACAAGATTTTCAGCTCTATGAGAAAAAATTTAAAGCGTTGGCCGATCAGAAGCGTTTAGAGATTATGTATGAACTTTGTCAGCGAGGCCAGACTTGTGTGTGTGATTTAACAGAGTTTTTCGAAATGACACAATCTAAGTTGTCATATCATTTAAAAATCCTGTTAGATGCCGGTTTAATTGTAAAAGAAACAAAAGGTACGTGGAGTTATTATGATTTAAATGATGAGGAAGTAAATAATTTATTATC
>NZ_JBFPJI010000499.1:0-1534 GCF_040838205.1 Bacillus sp. S4 | reverse complement strand
GAAATAGATAAAACCAGTATCTCGGAAATGTTTTTACAAAAATTGAGTGATATTCAAATAAATATTGATACTATTGATAAAAATTATGTAAGGGATTTTCCTAAAGAAAGACTGTTAAAGTTAAATGTATCGAATGTAAAAGAAAATCAGATAGAAGAAGGTATACGCAAAGTAATTGAGAAAATCAAACAATCAGAACGTCTAAATTTTCAATTTAAAAAAGAATAATATGAATAAGGAGGTTTATTGTGAGACACAAATTAATAACCTTGTTTATATGTATTACTATAGTAATTGGAGCGATGGTAGTTACTAAATATTATATAGAAGATGATCAATGCATAGCAGTTGGTATGTATTCAAGAGGTATAATCGTAGATCAAAATAACGAACCTATATCAAATGTGAAAATTTATGAGGATTCAATTGAAAGTAAGGACCGTAGTATTTCAAATGAACAAGGTGAATTTGAAATTGCAAATGGCGTTTGTGGTGACATTACGTTACAATTAGTTACTCCAAATAGCGAAATCTATACGAGGAAGTATGAAAGAAAGCATATACCCCAAGTTATAAAGTTGAATTATAAAAATGAAGGTGAATAAAATGAAACCATTACAAGGTAAAGTAGCAGTTGTGGCCGGAGCAACAAGAGGTGCTGGAAGAGGTATTGCGATGATGCTTGGAGAAGCTGGAGCAACTGTATATGTAACAGGAAGAAGTACAAAAGGGAATCTATCCTGTATGGGAAGAACAGAAACGATTGAAGAAACGGCAGAGCTTGTAACAAAGCAAGGCGGAATCGGAATCGCAGTTCGTGTTGACCATACAATAGAAGAAGATATTAAAGTTTTATTTACAAAGATTCAAGAAGAACAAAATGGACAGCTTGATATTTTAGTAAACGATGTTTGGGGCGGCGATCCTTTAACAGAATGGGAGAAACCTTTCTGGGAACACAACTTACATAACGGACTACTCATGCAACAAAGAGCTGTTCATTCTCATATAATGACAAGCCATTACGGTGTATCATTAATGGTACATAATAAAAAGGGACTTGTAATTGAAATTACAGATGGTGTCGATTATCAATACCGAGGCAATTTATACTATAGTTTAGCAAAAATCTCAACAATTCATTTAGCAGAAGCAATGGCGAAAGATTTAGAACAACACAATATAACAGCAGTAGCAGTTAGCCCAGGTTTCCTTCGTTCAGAAGCGATGTTAGATATATTTGGCGTAACCGAGGAGAATTGGCAAGAAGGAGCTAAGCAAGACCCTCATTTTATTGCATCAGAAACTCCTTTTTTCGTTGGCAGAGCAGTTGCAGCTTTAGCAAGTGATCCAAATGTTCATGGAAAAAACGGACGAGCGTTAAGTTCATGGGAATTAGGAAGAGAGTATGGATTTACAGATATGGATGGAAGACGACCAGATTGGGGGAAATATTTTGAGGAGAATGTTTTGAATCAAAATTAATATTTTTAGAGCACTCAATAGCTGAGTGCTCTTTTTCTTTATACTGTAA
>NZ_JBFPJI010000051.1:0-17555 GCF_040838205.1 Bacillus sp. S4 | reverse complement strand
CGTGAAAAAACCACATTTTGTATAAAAAGATACCTTAAGTTGATGGATGTGTGGTTCTACCCCTATAAGCGCAAAAAAAGACACCTTAAGGTGCCTTCCTGCGACTTGAACCATCTTAATTTTAATAATATGGGGTACCGCCACATGCCCATCAACCTATATTTGTACCATCTGAGGAACAAGGCACCATACAGGGTAATCCGAAAATCTTGAGAGGTATTGTGTATAGTATGCTTACCTCAGGTACAACAAAAGAGCCTTACCTCTGTAGGCAAGACCCCACTAGTGTAGTTGTATAGTATTTATATAACAACTAAGAAACTGAAAACATATAACACCAAGTAGCAGAACCCTAACATTCCGCCTACAGCTAGTACCTGTTTACCCCAGCTCTTGAGTTTCAGATTACTGTCGTCAATCGCTTGCACTCTTTCCATATATCGTTTCCTCCTATTAAGGAGAACCCTTGAAGACTCTCACCTCGCTATGATACCATTAAGAGATGACTAATAGAGGTCTAAATGTATAAAAATGCATTATTGCATATTAAAATGAATTATTATTATATATATATAAGCACTTACTATAATAAGGGTGTGAAGATTCACCACATCATGTATGTCTCCTTATTTACAGTATAAACTCCTCCTTCGTGGAACTGAAGGACTTCTAATCGGTTTGGCGGAACAACTCGGTAACAAATAAGGACGTGCCGTTTTATAAAAAGCCTTTACTGAAATATATATTGCTGCAGTAAAATTGAAACAGAAAAGCAGTGTGAAAGTAATTCTAAGAAGTCGGGTACGTCATATAACACAACATTCACGCTACAGGGTTCGTGAATGTTGTGTTGTATACCAATCCGTCTCGATTTGAAGAAAATTCTTATTCAATAAAAGGGCGCTTTTCCAGAGCAAAAAAGCCAAGTTTCTTAATTTTAATATCGAGAAATTCGGCTTTTTTATTTTGGGATTTCCTTAACGTTGTAAATCCGCATTTTTCTGACGCTACCCCCTGCCCATCTAGCTAAGATTTTAAAGTACCCCCTAAATGAGAATGCAGGGATACTCGATTTGTAATATTACCGCAACAATGGTAATGATCATTCCGAAAATTAAAAATACAATTCTGATTCTACGGTTATTTCCGTTTGTTTGATTGGATTTTGAGAAAGTGTAAGATAAATTTAAAACAATATAAAACCACGTGGGGTAAACCAAATCCAAATACTGTATTCTACACTCTATTTTTTACTTTTCTAAAACAATTCCTGCTATTTTATTAGCATATTTTTTAGAGTCAAATTCATCATAGTTACTTAGTACCGCAACAGACAAATATTCTTTTGGAAACCTCATGAAGTGTGAACGATAACCTGCCCAGCTTCCTGAATGTTCCAGGTATCGACAATTAAAACCTTCTGCAACTCTCAGCCCAAAAGCATAATCTTCATTGTCAATAATCGATTCTCCAGTTGGAGAAATTTTCGGACCTATTTCGCTCATTCTTTTAACAAGGTCTTTTCCACCAACGGTACCTATAGTTAAATTCTCTCCCCATTTTACCAGGTCTTCAACTGTTGTATGAACTGCCCCATCCCCTGTATGTTCCCAAGGGCTTTCATAGATTTTATATGTTCCTTGTTCATTCTTCGAATATCCGCTAGCAATTGATATAGTAGTTGGGTAGTAATCCACAATTGTTGTGACCCTCATATTTAAAGGGTCAAAAATACGCTCCTTTTTAAACTGACGTAGAGACTTGCCACTTACTTTCTCTATCACTTGTGATAATAAAAAATATCCTGTATTGCTATACTCAAATTTCGTTCCAACTGGGAACCTTGCAATTTGATGACTTTTAAGGTGTTCTAGCGATTCTTCCACAGTTAATGTATCAGTATATTTAATATTTGCTGCTTCAGCCAATTCCATATAATCAACTAGTCCACCAGTGTGATGAATTAGGTGTCTCAATGTTACAGGTTCAGCATATGCTCCTATAGAAGGGACAAACTTTACAATTGAATCATCTAAATTCAATTTCCCCTCTTGTTCTAAGAGTAATATAGAAAATGCTGTAAATTGTTTAGAAACTGAAGCAATATTAAAAACGTTTTTGGTAGTTATGGGTAGATTCCCCTCTATAGAAGCTAAGCCAACTGCACCTTTATAAGTTACTCCGCTATCGAAACTAGCAATATATGCAAAGCCAGGAGCTTTTGGCGAAAACTTGTTAAATAATTGTTTAATCGATGTATGTGTCTTTTCATTATATGTATTATTCATCTCAATCACATACCCTTCCCTTTAAATGATTAGAAATATATTAACCTGTTATCTTTTTCATATTGAATCCAATTGGACTCCGTATCGGATTATGAAATCCAACAATGGGATGACCATCTTCAGGCTGGTTGCGCAGACCTACTTGGATACTTCAGTTTTGGATTCTCTTTTGCATCATTCCAATATAATTTAAATTTTAGAATTAGATTACACATTTTACTTCAACTCAAAACGACATATTTTATATTTGACTACAATAAAGCACCATCACACTAATTTCTTTAGTTTCTAAATTCTTCTCTTTATAGAGAGCTTGAATTTAGTGAGTGTTATTATCCCCGACTTTACGGAAGTACCTCTTTCAATTCCAAAACCACTCATGGCAACGTAATAGATATTTTCGAAATGAGGGAAATAGCATCTAAATCACAGATGTTATTGACCAAAATATCTATTTCACTTTCAGATTTAGGACCGATGTACTAGCGAATATGAAAACTATTTACCAGTCCTCTGTGAAGATAGGTTTTAATAAAATATTCATCTCCCTTATACCTTATACCTTTTCCCAATTTCGGTTATAGTCTACAATTTTTATAGTCATCGACATCTTATTCCATAGTGTTGTACCTTTTCGATATGAAAATCCGAATACCCATTTTAAACAACTACATTATATTAGACTATATTCACAAAAAAGCAGGGGGCTTCCAACTCTTTATTTTTCATTGTAGTTTCAAATGTAGTATTGGGTAGTGATGCCCTGCATTATCTGTAAGTTCCCCATTGACTTCAGCTAACTAGTTCAAGTGAGAGTGTCAAGAAAGTAATCCTGTATCTTTTGCCTTTTGTACGGCTTCTTCTCGATTTTTAACTCCTAGCTTCTCATAGAGATTGGAGGCGTAATTTCTTACCGTTCCGTTTGACAAGTAAAGTTTCGAAGCTATTGTTTTATAACGGCTTCCTTGTGATAATAGTTCCAAAATCTCTAGTTCTCGTTTCGTTAATCCATACTCTTTTCCATCTGATCGCGATTCAAATGATCCTGTTTCTTCATTTTCTTCCCACATTCTATGGAACAAGTCATGATTAATCATCGTGCCTCCTCGATAGACTAGACGAATTGATTCAGCTAGTTCACGCGAATCTATGGACTTCAATAAATATCCATCCGCACCATTTCGTATGATTTCTTTTGCCCTTTCTGTATTCTGAAAGGTTGACAGAATGAGTACACGAATGCCCGGCCATTTTTCCTTAATCATTTTAGTCGCATGAATTCCATCCAGATTGGGCATCTCTAAATCCATTAATACTACATCTGGTTTTAGTCTTTCACACAATTCCACAGCCCGTTCTCCATCTTCAGCCATTCCCACTACTTGTAAATCCTCCTGTCCATCCAAAATTGTATGAAGGCTTTCTCGAATAAAAGAATGATCATCGACAATACACAGGCGGATTTGTTCATTAGACAGTTGTGCTTGTTTAGGTAAAACACATGAAATTAACGTCCCTTCCCCCTTTTTGGAATAAACAATGACCCTTCCTTGAGACTGACTCACGCGCTCTTTCATTGCAGTTAATCCAAAGCCATCCTTCCACTCTTCGACCCCACAGCCATTATCCTGTACATCCAATCTTATCTGTTGTGGTTCAAAGTGAAGTGACACAATGATTTCTGTGGAATGCCCATGGCGAACAGCATTTGTTAGTGATTCCTGCAAGCTCCGATATAGTGTCATTTTTGATTGTTTGGAAGCCATATACTCTTCCCCTATTATTCGAGTACGTACATTTACTTTTGCATGTTTCTTAAATTCCTCTGTCAATTGTTGTAATGTGACAGCTAAGGGAAGCGATTCTTGTGATAAATCCAATTGATGTAAATACAGTCTTACTTCTTCCATACTGTTACGGGCCAATTGTAATAATGAATCGAGCTGTTGCTCTCCTTCTTTAGACTTTAATTCCATACGTAATGTTTCCATCCCCATAATAATTGAGGTATAGGAATGCCCCATCGTATCGTGTAAGTCTTTTGAGAGCCTATCACGTTCCTCGAGTAATGTAATCCGCTCAACTTGGGATACGTATTGTTCCAATACATGTTTCTGGTTCCGAATAGTTTCACTTTGACGGTAATTAATAGCCAGTAAACGAAAGAAAGAGCCCATAGCAAAAGCTAAACTGAGTTGTAGGATGATTACCCATAAATCTGTTACTTTGGAAAATATCGCAATGAGCAACGGGAACAAAATAATTGTGATAGGACCCGACCAGCGGTAAGATTTATGAGCGCTATTTGCCGCAATCATAAAAGTTGGCATTAAAAAAGTAAGATACGCTGACGGAAATAATAAAGTTAAATAGAAACACACTCCGCCAAATAATATTATTTCAGTAAACAAATAATAGCGATAACTGAACATTAAACAAATCCAAGGTACTGAAAATGAAACGATTTCCCAAAGAATTATGATCCAAAGTGGTACTGTCAAATGATCTTGTTGTTGGATAGTCGTTGATATCAATGATAGCCAAATAATAAAACGTATACAAAGTAAGGCCCAATCATACCAGAACCATAGTTTCAAAGTCTTAAACAAATTATCACTCCTTTATAGCTTTAAACATGGAACGCGTGTACATTCCAATAATTCGAACTAAGCAGTTTCCAATAAGATTATGTATCCAGATGAGAATGAAACCAACAATCATGACAAAAATTGCTGTCTCCCATGAATTCACAGCAATGCCCAATAAGTATATATTAAAATATCGAAAAAGTAAGGGTGTAACGATACATACTAGCGGCATTACATACAGTAAAACAGCACATATAAGACTCATTATTCCGACAAAAAATTTCTGCATGAGCCAAAAAATAGCCCTCCAGTTGCTATTATTAAGGATTGTATCTCTCGCTTTAATCCATTTATCTCCCTCCTCTTTTTTTCTTGGTTCGAATAACTCTATCGATACATCTGTATAAACCTTCGTCTGAATACGTTCATACTGAACAAACGTGTGAGTTGTTTGTAGCACCCAAGCCAACAAGGGAATACCCAAAAAGATAATAGTCATTACTAATGCAAATGTAATGCTGACCAGATAGAAACAAAAGTAAAAGAATCCGGATACAAAGGTAAATAACAAGAAATAAAAATCTTGCAAAGTTTTTTGAGCTGATGCTTTCGTCATTAAAATCTCTCCTCCTCATCTATTGTTAATGCGTTAAAAACTGCTCTTTGATACTAAGTGTTTTTCTGTCACATACGGTAGTGTCAAAATGTCATGATTTCTATGACATAGCTATTAATATAGCCGTATCCCACTCAATTTTTGTTGTTCTTTATAAATATGACAAAAGTTCACTATCGACTATGACTCGCCGCTTGCTACACTCTGTTCATACGCTAACGAGCCGCTAACTCGTTGTGCTAACAAAAAATTTCAATTAAATAAAGGAGCGTACAAAAATGAAACAAGCAATTAACAAACTGGGGATCGTTACAATTCTTCTTTCTTCTTCAACCATGATTTCTGCATGTTCCCAACAATCATTAGAAGCAGGAAAATCAAAACCAGCGGCATCCACGACTAATATCCAAATGACGAAAGGACCTAATAATATAAAAGAAATAGAATCTTTTGCTGATTCGTTATTTGAAGAAAAAATGAAGAAGTATAATGTGAACGGTTCTAGTTTTGTCGTCGTTCATGATGGAAAGGTCGTTGTCAATAAAGGGTATGGATATGCCGATAAAGAAAAGAAAATCCCCGTCACTAAGGACACGGTCTTTCAAATCGCTTCAGTCTCGAAAACTTTTACTGCTTTGGCTGTGATGCAGCAAGTCGATAAAGGAAAGCTTAAACTTGATCAAGACGTACAAAAATATCTTGGTGGATTACAAATACCTAATAAAACAGGAAAACCTCTTACCCTGTTTGATATGCTCACTTATACCAGCGGGGTAGATTTACCTGATATCACCACGATAACCGGGCCTGAATATATTAATCACAGTATACCGATGAAGGAATTTTTCTCTAAACATATGCCAACGGTGGTACGGCCGCCTGGTGAAGCTTATACGTATGACAACGTTGCATTTGCGCTCGCAGGGTTTGCAGTAGAGAATGTTACTAGTACTCCTTTCTCAAAATATATGGAAAAGAATATTTTTAAACCATTAGGTATGAAATCTACAAGTTTGAGCTTTACGCCTAATCTTCTCAAGAGAATGGCTACACATTATGGGCCCACTGGCGATCCAATTCCAACAAGTGGAAACGGTCTAATGGATGCACCACAGGGAGGTATTATATCTACCGGAGAAGACATGTCAAAATACATGATTATGCAGCTACAGAAAGGAAAGTTTAAAGGCAAAGAAATTGTAAGTAAAAAAAGCATGGATATGATGCATGCCTATCAAGTTTTTGATGATAAGACAATTCCTGTTGCGACAATTGGATTTGAAACGCCTTTCAATGAATTTGCTAACGGTCAACACGTTGTAATGAAAGGGGGAAGTATGCCTGGACATCAATCAATGCTGATTTTAGTGCCAGAACAAAAAACAGCATTTTTCATGTCTTACAATAATGATTCAATGATGAGTATAGACATATATGAAACTCTCATGGATCACTATTTCCCTGCTAAGAAGAATGAAGTAAAAACAAGTTATCTCCCATTAGAGGAAAAAGAAGCTAATAAATACTTAGGCTTATTCCAACAGACGCGTTTCGCTGCAATTCGCACTCATTTTACTTATGAAAATGGGAATTTGGTTATGGAGGGTGGTACAACTGGAAAACAAGTTCTCAAAATGATTCATCCGTTGTTATTTGAAGATTCGGAAGGCAACAAAGTTGCTTTCAAAAAGAATTCGGCTGGAGAAATCGCATATTTTCACTACAACTCTCCTAAAAGCCTTGATTTTATAGCAGATGCCCAGAGAATTAACAACAAACCACCTTTTGATGACGTTCCACAAAAGAGTAACTATAGAAGTCACATTGATAATCTTCATGCCCTAAATATTATGGGTGCTAAAACAGGTAATCTATTCAATCCGATGGACACCATGACACAAGGAGAGTTTGCGGATACGTTGTTACTTGCTCATGGATGGAACGGTTTTCCAGACGACTCCAAGGAGGCAAGGGGAAAAATTATGAATGGAATTCCAGAGTATAACCGTGCTACTCCGATTACCCGACAGGTCGCAGCAACCATGATTCAAAACGTTAAGCAAATTCAAGACTTGAAAACGATTCAACCTGATAAAGCTATTAAAGTTAAATTACTTGATGCCGCAGATGACTGGGCAGTCCAATCGATTCAGGCACTTGCCTCCCAAGGAATTCTAGACCCTGATACTTCCATCAACGCTGATGGATCCCTTATCTTCCGTCCGAAGGATTTGTTACTGCGTCAAGAAGCAAGTGCCTTGCTGGATTTAGCTTTTAACTATTATGCACCGCCTATCAAACGACAGTAAATATTCATCCTAAATTGAATCATAAAAAAAATTGGATGATGTTATCTCATCAGCATCAAGCTAAAATATAACAAGAAATTCAACTTTATAATATCTTTATGGAAACGAAAACGATTCGAAGCATAACCCGATACATTTGAAGTTTTTGCATTTAAAGAAGGAACCTATTAGGAAGTATGATAGGTTCCTTCTTTGTTATATAAATAATTTTAACTTTGATATAAGGGGTTAATAATGCCAATTATCCGAGAAAAATGTCAACTTCCCTATCTTAAAATCATTATAAAATTGTGAAATAAAACCAAATTACGTTTTAATAGGCAGATTGTCTATGCTTCACAGTCGTTTTATACACAATCCCTAGAATATCAAAGATGATCATCTTCTTATACCTATGATATTTACGACTGTTCTTTTTGAGCAGTTAATAAATACGAATTCACTATGCGTATTTTTACATAGTGAATTCTTTTTTTGTTTTGGGGTATTTTTATTTGTTAAGTTGATGGTGATGTGACGCTACCCCTTATTTAGAAAAAGCTGTTCTTTTAAGATCAAATAACTAACGTTCTTAGACTAAAAACACGCGAAATTCTCGTTTTGGGGAATAACCAATTTCTTAGGTTGTTAGGCATGAGTCCCACCCACATTTTAACGAAAATATACGCTAAACAAATTTCAACATAAAATGAGCCGAATTTTCTACTCTAAGAAAAATTCGGCTCTTATTTTTAGACCTGTTGTAAAGGCCGAAGAGATTCTAACTTTGTAGTTTCTTTCATCTTAAATCGGTACTCACCTAAAAATTTGATACGCTCCTATCCTAGTGGTGAGATCTGTTGTAATAGTTCTTCGTTAAACCCATGCGTACTTCTTAACATTTCTACATCTTCGCTTAAATATACGTTGTTCCATATAATGATGGCATGTATGACCCATCCCTGAAAAAATAAAATTTATCACCATAAGTTAGATAATCTTTCCACTTTTTATCGTTGTGGCAATCATTATCCGGCGCTTTAACTCCAACAAATATAATTTATTTATTTTCATTAAAACATGCTACATCAACACGGCTTCCATATGCTATTTTATTTGATTTTTAGTAAAAAAACAGCCTCACTAAGCTTTTAACACTTAATGAGGCCATTCTATTTACAATCTTAATTATGAAACGTCGGCTTATAGAACGAACGATTATCAAGAGCAAAGACACGTTCTGTGTATTCGCCTGGTTTTGTACGTCCTAATGCGCGGTCCATCATGTTCATTTTTGCATCTAAGTTATCGATGTAGTGCAGAATTTCTGCTTCTTTTACTAATGGTGGTTTTGGGCTACCCCATTCTGCTTTTCCGTGGTGAGAAAGGACGATGTGCTGAAGAATTAATACTTCTTCTGCATCGATTTGTAGTTCCTCTGCTGCTTTACCAATTTCGTTCACCATGATAGAGATGTGGCCAAGTAAATTTCCTTCTAACGTATACGTCGTAGAAATCGGGCCAGATAGCTCAAATACTTTACCAAGATCGTGTAAAATAACGCCCGCATAAAGTAAATCTTTATCTAACGATGGGTACAGTGTAGAAATAGCTTTCGCTAAATCTAACATCGATACTACGTGATAAGCTAGTCCAGATACGAACTCGTGATGATTTTTCGTCGCTGCTGGATATTCTAAAAATTCATTTTGATGCTTATTTAACAAATGTCTTGTTAGACGCTGAATGTTCGGGTTTCTCATTTCAAATATGTATTGCGTAATTTTCTCAACCATATCTTCTTTTTTTATTGGAGCTTTTTCTACAAAGTCCGAGATGTCCGTTACTTCATTCTCATTCGCAACTCGAATTTGTTTCACACGTAATTGAATACGTCCTTTGTAGTTTAGAATATCGCCAGCTACTTTAACGATCGTTTCCGCTACATATTGTTTCTCAACTTCTGGTGATACATCCCATAGCTTCGCTTCAATATCTCCACTTGGGTCTTGTAAAATCACTGTTAAAAACGGCTTCCCATTACTTGCAAGACCTTTTGTCGCTGTTTTAATTAACAAGAAAACATCGACTTGTTCTCCAACTTCATATTCTACAATTTTCTTTTTCATTCGAATTCCTCCACCAAATCAATTACTTTTAGTATAGCACACTACAACTCGTTTTCTTTACGCTTACGTGTTAATTTTATAATCTCATTTTCTGTAAAATACGTGAGTAAATGCGCATGACATGTAAAGAAGATAACTTGTCTATCTTTCGCAATTTCCTTTATTAGTTCAATCGTTCGATTCGTCCTTACCACATCAAAATGCACGAAACTATCATCAATAATAAATGGATAATCATGCTCAAACGTTTTCGCTAGCGCAAATCGCAATGATAAATATAACTGCTCCGCTGTCGCTTGGCTTAGTTCATGGCTGTAAAAACGCATACCATCGTTACGTTCGACAATGAACGGTTCCACCTCTGACGGTGAGAATATTTTACTATATCGTCCGCCCGTTAAATACACGAAATACTCTTCAGATTTTTGTAAAATGCGCGGCAAATGCACTTCATGATAATATTGCTTCGTTTTCGTTAACACCGTCTTTGCGGCCGCATATGCAGCCCACTTCTTCACTTGTTCACGCACTTGTGATTTTTTCATTTCCCACTCATGTAGTAAATCACCATACGTACTGCCTTCTTCTAAATTCGCAATTTCTATTCGATGCTTCGCAATACGCTCTGTCAGTTCTTTCTCTTGTGCAAGACAGTTTTGCGCGGCTGTAATTTCTTGCTTTAATTTTTCATCATAACCGTCAGCCTCATAATGCTCAGCTAATGACAAACTCGTTAAGCGCTGTTCTAACAGATCAATTTGAGGTAATAAACGCCCCACTTGCTTATCCGCATCTTCACGTTTCTCTGCCAGTTTACCTGCTTCTAAAAACATCTCTTCATCTGTAGATTCTGCAATATGCCATAACCCATCTCGCTCTACTAGCAGTTGTTTTAATTGCTCTTGCATGAACTCATATTCTTCTTGCCATTCCGCCAGCTTCTCTTTCAGCTGCTTACAAGTTTGGCGCTTTTCTTTCTCATTTTGCATACGACTTTTCGCCTCATGCAAATTACTATACTCTTTACTACCGATAACAGTTTCTAGTTTATGCTCAAAGTGCGAAATCATTTCATACAATGAAGATTTCCGCGCACTTTGCTTCTCTAAATCACGATATAATTGCTGCATTTTTTCAATACGCTCAAACGCCGGCAATATGTGCGCATACGTATAAAATTCAGGGAACATATAGCGCGTTTTATACGCATCTACTTGTTCTCTCATACGGAAAGTTTCCCTCTCCCATTCTTCATACGATGAAACGACTTTATCATAAGCACGTTCCATTTGCTGTAATTTATAAGACTCTCGCTCAAATAACTTTCGAATCTCTTCATCCTTTTCTAACTGATAGCGAACTGACATCGCTTCTTCACTTTGACGCCCGCCAGCACTTTGCTGAAGAGTAAGAAGCTCTTCTTGTAATCCACCTGATGGATCTTTATATAAAACGAGAGCAAGGACAATCCCTACAAAAACAATCACACTAATAAATAACAGCACGCGGTTATCTATAAATAGACTCGTGAATAAAACAAGCGTGTTAATAAGAAGTAACAGAAGACAAATTCTTTGCCACTGTTTTTTCTTTTGCATAGCCGCCCCTGCTTTTTCCTCATACTTGCGCTTCATTCTCTCTGCGCCCATTCCTAAAAATGCCGCATCCTGAAATGATTTTTCTTTCTCAACTAACGTATTTCTTTCTTCATCAGCTAACATTTGCTGACTTATTTGTCTTATGTTTTCTTCTTGCTCTTCTAATTGCTCTTGAGCCGTTTTAAAACGTTCATCTAGTTGTGCTTTTTGTGTTTCTAACTCTCTCGCCTTTTGCACAGTTTGCATAATTAATTCTTTCGTCGCTAAACTTATATCAAATGAAAGAACAGTCTCTTGTTCAAAAGTAGCGCCAATTTGTTGCTGTAGTTCTGCGATTTCTTCTTTTATATTCGCAATACTTCCCGTCATATCACGCATTTCTTGACGTGCATTTTCATAAGACATATGCTGCATGCGTAGTTCTTCTACATAACTTTCTTTTTGTAAAAATGCTTCATCTATTTCTGTGGAATCAATTTCTGATTGCACTGTTTCTATCTTTTTTTGAAGTGAATCTACTTGTACTTGCAGCGGTTCCATCTTTGCCTTTACCGCCTCATAGCGCGCCATCCCGTTTACAGGAAACTGCCCGTTTTCGTTTTCTAACACTTTCTCGTGCGCACTCTTTTCAATAACGAGAGGCTCAAGCGCTGCTAATATTTCATAGTCTTGCTTTCGTTTTTCCGCACTCTCTTTCTCCGCACGAACAGAAGCAAGTTTCTCTTCACTTTCTTTTAACTGCTCGACCTGTTTTTCATACGTGCCAATCTTCCCTTGCCACTCTTTCATCTTTTCCTCAATTTTCTTCATCTCTTGCAGTGACACGTTAATTTCAGGATTACGACCACTCGGCTTAAAACGCTGATTCATTTCTTTTTCTAACTTTTTATCTAACTGCAATAACGCATCACTTCCGACTGCGCTGGCCGAAAATAAATAATTACCGATATCCGCTTCGCCAAGCTGATGAATATTTTGAAGACCATGCATATCAAATGAAAAAACAGAATCAAATAAGCTTTCATTCACACCGCTTAATATATCGTTTAAAATATCTTCGCCGCCAGTTTTCCCGTCTTCAAAATAAACGGTCACCTCGCCTGCTGCCGTCTTTGGCAATCGTTCAATTTTCAAACGGCCGTACTTCTCTGTTTGAACAGTCATCGCTCCGCCGTACTTCCCGCCTTCTTTCGGCTCATAACGGCGCTGTCCTCTCGTCGGAAAACCGAACAAAATACTTTTCATAAACGAGCGAATTGTCGATTTACCCGCTTCATTTTCACCGTATAGCACCGTCAGCAATGAAAGATCCATTTCCACATTTTCTAGTTTCCCATAGCCATAAATATGGAGTTTTTCAATTCTCATTTTTTATCCCTCTCTTGCTGGAATAATTGCTCTAAAATAATATTTTCCGCTTCCTTTTGAATCTCTCTCTTCTCTTCTTCTGTAAAAGATTCAATACTATTACGCGCTACAGGAGATGTCCAAATCGTGCGCAACACTCCGTCCATATTTGTAAAAGCTTCTAACTCTTTTAGCACACTACCGACGAAATGATTTTCTTCTTTCAAACGCTCGATTTCCGCAAAAGAAACCGTCTCATTTTTCCACTTCATCGCATATACAAAGTCTTTCCGCTCTTCTCCCGCTGCTAAAATATGAAAAATCTCTTCTACACGCTTGTCTTCACGTAAATATGGAGAAAGTGGTCCCTGCCCTGTAAATACGACAGTTAAAAGCGTCCCTTCCTCTTCTCTTCGGCATTCATTCATCGCAGTTGACGCGCTCGTCATAAGATCATCAACAGTTTCAAGTCCATCGATACTCACTTCTATCTCATCCCATATAACATCCGCCGTATGGAAAAATGAACAATGCGATCCTTGTTTCGTGAGTTCAATAAGATATGCACCTTTCTCGCCGGTCTCCTTACGATGACGTCCTTGTATATTACCTGGATAAATAATGCATGGCTCTTCTGATAAAATTTCACGTTTATGTATATGGCCGAGAGCCCAATAATCAAACCGCTTTTCTTTCAGCTCACGAATTTGAAACGGTGCATAGCGATTATGCTCTGCATCCCCTTCCACACTCCCGTGAAGCATTCCAATATGAAAAGGCGCATCACTCATTTTCATATACTGTGCTGTCATATTATCCGTTACCGCTTGCTGCAAATAACTAAAACCGTAAATAGAAGCTAACAGCTCACCATTTTTATAAAACGACTTCTCTTCTACATAAGGCTCCGTAAACACATGAACATTTTCCGGAAACTCAATTGCTGCCCAGCTTCCCCCTAAATGATCGTGGTTACCGTGAATAATAAAAACGGGAATATCGTACTGCGAAAGTCTCTTCATTTGCTCGCGCACAAACACTTGCGCTCTCAAACTTCTCGTCTCCGCATCATACAAATCCCCAGCTAGTAATACGAAATCAACGCGCTCTTGAATCGCTTTATCAACAATACGCTCGAACGATTCAAACGTACTTTGCTTCATTCTTTCCCAAACAGACTGTGGTACATTCATTTCCATCCCTTTAAACGGACTATCCAAATGCAAATCAGCCGCATGTATAAACTTCACTTGTTTCACAAATAACGATCCTTTCTATAGTTCAAAAGTTTCATTTTATCAATATTAAAATAGCTAAAAACTAATAATTAGCGGAGTGAAAAGACTTCCCACTAATTAAAGTTTCACTTTATTTTACCACGCAATGTCATATATTTCTTTGCATATTCTATTGATTTATGACAAAATAGTTATAAGATTCTGATTTTAATTATTGGAGGGGATTTTCATGGGAGTATACGTTCTAACAGTCTTTGAAAAAGATGGTTCAAAAGCATTAGATGAATCATTCGAGGCAGCAACTGAAAAAGAAGCGAAAGCAAAAGGTGAATCTATTTTACAAGAAAAAGGATTGTACGAAAAAACACATCGCTGCACATCTTCTGCAGGCAAGCTCGTTTTATTCCAGCGCTAAAAAAAGAAGCGTCATCCGCTTCTTTTTCACTCTACTATATCTTCGTCACACCACGTAAACACCACATCTAGAATGCGATTACCGATACGTACGCGTTTATTCCATTTACCTGTTTGGATCTGATGTTGCAATTCCGCTTTCATCTTTTCCGTCCAGTCGTGAATCGTGTCACTACGGTCGTACGGATATACGCTCGGAAACTCTTCCTGCAGAAGATGAAGGCTCTCTGCATCAAAATGAAAATGGAAGAAGTAGTTTGCTGTAAGCGATGGTTCTTGCAATTGTAAAAAGTAATCGTCAACTTGCTTTCTATTTCTATAGAAAGTAAAGATATTCACTTTACCGCTCGTAATTTGGTCAATTTGAATTTCGTGCTTCTCTATAATCACGTCTTGCCCACCTCGTTATATACTACCCTTAGTATATATGTCTTTTGCAACAAAGTTAACCATTTTCGCACGAAATTCATTTCCTTCATTATATTGCCCGTACCTCCAAGTACAATCAGGACAAATAAACAAAGTTGAAGGGGAGCGATCACATGTATTTCGGAAGCAAAGGTTGGTATGTAAAAGAACTTAAAAAATTAGGTATTCGTACTTACGAAGGTAAAAAACTAGAATCTTATCGTACGCATATTTTATCTAGTTTACTTGAGAGAATGAAGAAAGCTTCGGCTTAATAGAAAAAGGAAGCAACAATTTGTTGCTTCCTTTCATTTTTATTTAGAAAATAAAAACTGGAATCATTATAAATTAATAATCTACCTTTACTATTATACTCTCTTGATAAAAACCACCTAATATCGACTGAACTTTTATTATCAAATACTCTTCCAGATGATTATTCGTATATATTTTAAATTCTCCATACTCATTAACCCGTCCACTTCCAACAAGCATATCGCCGCTCGTTATGACAATTGTTGAATAAGGTTCCGCATGACCCGATACATAATTATCACCATATTTCACAAAATCTATCGTTATTTCCTCATGAATATTACTAACTGAATCTATACATTTCTCTTCATACAAATTAGCATTTAGTTCTTCGGCCCTCGAAAGCGCTCGATTCCTGCTAATCTTTTCTGAAGAGAATGCAACATTTCCCAGCCAACTAAACCTATCAAATGTAGTAATAGGTAGAAACATCTGTGTTAACTCCCCCATTTCTTATCAACTGCAATCTTTGAATGAATTTACAGCAATACGTTCTATGTTGGGATAAAATAAAAAGTCTGTAATTGTACTGTTCTTAGATCTCTCATACTTTCTGAAGCATAACATAAGGAAGAAATAAAAAAATCGTACAAAAGGGCAAGCCTATAATGTACGATTGGGCATATATAATGTTTTAAAAATGAATTAACTTCCTTTCAATAGACACAGCTACTGCTTCTGACCGTGAGTTAACGCCTAATTTATTGTATATATTTGTTAAATGCGCTTTTACCGTTCGCTCAGCTATCCCCATATCAAATGCAATTTCTTTATTCTTATATCCGCGCGCAATAGCTTTCAACACAAACAATTCTTTATCTGTTAAGTTATTTTCTGCAACCTTATCAGCATGTACTTCTTTCCTTTTATACTTCACTATCTTTTCCATAATATTTGGTTGTAGTAAAATCTCACCTCGAATAGCCGCTTCCAACGTTCGAAATAAATTCTCACGATCCGTATCTTTTAGCAAATATCCTTTTGCTCCTAGCTCAATTCCCTTTAACATTAATTCATCTTCGTTATAAGTAGTTAATATAATAATCGGCGTATGATTTTGTTTTTTATTCAAAGCCTCAATCGTTTCTAAACCACTCATTTTAGGCATATTTAAATCCATTAAAATAACATCGGGTTTCTTTTTTTCTATGAAAGAAAGGGCTTCTTCTCCGTTTGCAGCCTCACCTATAATTTGAAATGAATCACTCGTTTCTATTATTAATTTCAGACCTTCTCTTACAACGAAATGATCATCCACAATTAATACGTTATACTTCATGACTATCTCCTTCTTTATTTATAGGCACTTGAATATACACTTTCGTACCCTTCATCTTTTCACTCAATATATGTATTTCTCCCTTAATCAATCGAACACGCTCATTTAAGCCAATTAAACCATAGTGTCCAGGATTCTTACCGATATATCCAGTGTCAAAACCAATTCCATTATCTTCAACTTCAATAGTAAGTTTTTCAAGATCATCGATATATTCAACATTTAAATTTACATCTGCTGCCTGCGAATGTTTTGCGATATTCGTTAAACATTCACTAATTACATATAAACAGTGCTCTTTTACTACGCTTGAAATATACGGTGGACTTTGAATAGTAAGTCTCACATGTATAGACGTAGCTTCAGAAAAACGTTGAACCTCTTCCTTTACTGCTTCATTAAATGAATTAGTAGTATGACGCAAATCATCAATAACCAACCTTGCATCATGTAAAGTTTGTCTCGCTCTTACCATAGTTTGTTTCATAATCTCTTGAGATCGTCCTGTATTCCCTTTTTGCATATGGGCATCTATTGCTTCCAATTGCATAATTAAGCTCGCTACACCTTGCGCTAACGTATCATGTAAATCTCTTGCCATACGCTGCCTTTCATTAGCCAATGTCAATTCTTCCACTCTCATATATGCAGACTCTAACTCTTGAATATAGCTCTGTATACGATTACGTGCATCAAATTGCTGCTTATTAATATAAGAAAAAGGAATAATAATTGCTAACACTAAAAGAAACATAGAGATAAGAATAGCTAATTTATTCACACCATAATTAATACTAATTGCAGCACAAAATATTGCATACATAAGAGTAAAAACTATCATTACTTTAAATATATTGTGATAAACATATAAACTTTGGGCGATTAAAATAGGAGTTAATCCAACAAAAATCGCTATCGAAGCATTTGTTGCAATAAATGCAGCCAAAAACACAATGAAAAGTTGTACAAAAAAGAAGTACAACAATTGCCTATTTTTTAATGAACTCGAATACCAATGAAAAATAGTATGAATAACAATGACTATTG
>NZ_JBFPJI010000498.1:0-1543 GCF_040838205.1 Bacillus sp. S4 | reverse complement strand
GATAAGATAGACCTCGTTCTTTCCATCATTATAGCGATTAGTGCTGTTTTTTATTTAATAAAAGAATTGCAAAGACCTGAAAAAAAAACACTTTGGATTTCACTAGAATTTTTAGTTCTTTTCTGGGCTATATGGAGCATATCGACTATCATAATCTAATTTGTAGACTATAATTCCCTTCAAATAAAACTCAATATTCCGTCAACACTGTAGACAGGGCTTTGAAAAATCTGCCTTAAATTCTTCCCATTCTTACTCTCTTGGTCGAGAGCCGAGCAGTTAGCTTTTGCTAGCTGCTCTTTTATCTCTCATTACCCCTTTGTTCATAATTCCGTAACAGATATATACAAGTTTGTGTGTTACACTAAATTCATTCGAAGAAGTCATTCGTTATTAATTCGGCAATTCATGATACCCCGTTCCCAGCCCTTGCTCCCCTTGCAGGGCTTTTTGTTGCTCAAATAACTCTTTTGTTTAGTTTAGTAGTCACCATCCCTATATAACTAATACGCCTCACTATCAGCATGACTACTTCCAATAAAATCTGATAAACTTTCGTACTCCCTATGAGGGGTACCGCCAGCATTTCGGCCAATCCAATAACAAACGGGAACCCTGAAACCCACGCCAGGATAGGAATGTATAAAAAAATGAATAGAGTCATAGAAAAAGAAAAAGGCGAATTCCTTGTGATAGTTGGGATCCGCCTTTTCCTTGCTACCGATAATGATGGGTTATGTTAACTAGTTTTGTATAGAATATATATTTTAGTGAACTAAGAAATCATCAAAGAACAAGGGAATCTACAAATTCCCCTGTTCTTTGATGATTTTATTTATCTTTAAAACTATTAATATTCCATTTCTGGGATATAGCAGATAACATAAGCCATGGTTCAATCATTAAGTTAATTAGGATATGAGTAACAATTGGGGCTAATATATGTCGTTCTGAAATAATGTATACAAAGGCAAGTAGACCTCCAAGAACTGTAGTAGATAATATAATAGGTAAAGCAACCTTTAATTCTCCTCTAAGCAAAACCCAAGCACCGTGAGCTAAACCAAAAATTAAGGCGGAAACAATTATTTGTACTATCACGGAATAACCTTCATTGTTTATCCAGTCCATTAACGCTTGTCTAAATAATATTTCTTCTACGATACTTGACACGATGGCAGCCCAAATCCCGATTATCTTTAGCCAAGAAAATGTAAATAATCGTTCTCCTACAAAAGGCACTGCTTTACTTGTATAGAAAACATAACCAAACGAGATGAGAATAACGAATAGCCAAGCAATTGGATAGTCAAAAGCATTAGAGTTAATTCCTAACCTATGTTCAATAAATCTTTGTGGATTACCTATAAACCAGAAGATTATGCAACTAGTTAAAGCTACAGATAAGGTACCTAATACTAGGCCTGTTAATTTCTCATCTTTAGAAGAAACTTTATAATCTATACGTTTAATCATATTATCCCTAGTCAAGTTGTTGTCTGTCATTATTACACCCCCAAATAATTTCACATATCCTTTAACC
>NZ_JBFPJI010000497.1:0-1594 GCF_040838205.1 Bacillus sp. S4 | reverse complement strand
CTTAAATAGTAATACATGTTTATCATACGTTTTTAAACACCAATTATATTTTTTTAGAATAATTGGATGGACAACCTCTTGCGTAGTATCGACTTCAGTAAAACCGTATTTTTTATAAAAGTTTTTTAATTCCTCGAAAGGGAGACAAAATACATTTTGAATATGTAATTCCTTCGCTGTTTGTACTAAAAATAAAACGAGTTCTCCCGCTAATTGTAACCCTCTAAATTTAGGAAGTATGAAAATACCACCCATTTCAATAGTATCTTTATCAATTTGAACTAAACGACCTACACCTGCATACTCGCCGTTGTATGTAATAATCGCAACTTTATCCCGCTTTAAATCACTTGGTACAAATCCTATTGATTCGTATTGATTATTAATCCATTCTAAATCTTTAGAAGTAGCTAGTTGTATACTCATAAGTAACCCCCTTTGGAAAAGTATTAATATTCTCATTATATATAGCTCAATAACTAGTGAAAAGAGGATAAATCAAAATCATTTTTCTTAACAGTTCAAGTTTTGAGGAAGAGTGCATACAATATAAAGTACTTTCCCTTTCTTCATTCTTGTTTTACGTATATAATTTAAAAGTAATATTTTTATTTTATTTTTTTATATATTTATAACAGAATAGAGGTTTAAAAATGAGTGTTAAAATCATTACGGATAGTGCGGCGGATTTACCGGTAGAATTGCTGCAAGCATATGATATAGATTTAATTCCACTCCGTGTATATGATGAAGCAGAAACAGAGTATTTAGATGGGGTTACATTAAAATCAGTTACATTACTGCAAAAAATGAGAGAAGGCGCAGTTTATAAAACGTCATTGCCTTCACTTGAAACATTCCAAGAAAAATTTGTTTCCTATGCAAAAGAAGGTAACCCTTGTATATATTTAGCCTTTTCATCTGAATTGTCTGGTACATATCAATCGTCAGTTCTCATTAAAAAAGAAGTGAAAGAAACATACACTGATTTAGATTTAGAAATTATCGATACAAAATGTGCCTCACTCGGTCAAGGTATTGTCGTATTAGAAGCTGCCAAAATGGCAAAAGAGGGTGCGTCAAAAGAAGAAATCTTAAACCGTGTCGCTTTTCTAATGGAGCATATGGAACATATCTTCACTGTAGCTGACTTACAGTACCTTGTTAGAGGTGGACGTTTAAGTAAAGTGGCCGGTTTTATCGGTGGTTTATTAAACATTAAGCCAATTCTAAATGTGGATGAAGGAAAACTTGTACCACTTGAAAAGGTAAGAGGGAAAAAGAAAGTATTAAGCCGCATTGTTGATATTATGGAAGAGCGTGGCAAAGACCTTAAAGGTCAAACAATCGGTATGACTCACGGTGATGATTTAGAAACTGCCGAAGCATTAAAAGCATTAATTACTGAAAGATTCTGCTGTGAAGTATTTATTGTAAATACAATTGGAGCAGCAATCGGAGCGCATACAGGACCAGGTGCGTTAACATTGTTCTTCTTAAATGAAGTAGAGTAAAGGATTGATCTTTTGATCAATCCTTTTTTCTTTAAATAAAATATAGAATTTATTATTTATGAGTGCTTTGTTTTATAGGC